>JBCCFC010000491.1:0-9193 GCA_039029935.1 Chloroflexota bacterium | reverse complement strand
GTCGGAATTGAACCATCCCTCAGAATTGTATGCATCCAGAAATCAAATTTATGAGCTTGCCACAGAGATGGATTTGGACGGTGTACTGGTTTCTGCATCGCTGGGCTACCATGTATCTCCGGCTGAATTTTCTGCATTTATCCAACAATTTGGCGATATACCCGCCGTTTTACTCTCGTTTGAACTGCTAAATTTTCCGGCTATCGTGATTGATAATTATGCAGGTATGCGTCAGGCTGTTGAGCATTTGATCGATGTCCACGACATCAGGCGTATCTTCTTTCTGCGTGGTCCCGAAACCAGCGATGAAGCCCAATATCGTTTTGATGCGTATCGAGATGTACTGGCTGAACGCGGCATCCCATTTGACCCTGATCTCACATTGATCTGCGACTTTAGCGGTGAGAATGTGGACGAACTGCTCAGAAATCGTCTAAGAGAGCAAGGTGTGAATTTTGAGGCGTTAATTGGGTCCAATGATCTCATGGCCTTGATTGCTGTTTCGATATTGGAACGATTTGGTGCAAGTGTGCCTGGGGATGTCAAGGTGGTTGGGTTTGACGACATCGAACTTTCGTCTTTTTCAGAACCAACGTTGACAAGCATACAGCAACCCATCGCCCAAATTGGGGCAGTTGGTGTTGAGCTGATTCATGACATGCTTTTGGATAAGCCTGTGCCAGAAAAGACAATGCTCTCGACACAATTGGTGACGCGATACTCATGTGGTTGTCTGAATCTCGGTTCGATGACAGTCGAACATGAGGCACAGATACAGGCATTGTCAAACGCGTATATAGAATCAGTGTGCGTGGAAATTACACAGGCGATAGCCCCGCAAGCATCCTTGGTTCGGCAGCTTTATGATTTTTGTATTTTACCAGAGCAACACGCAGAAAATAGTACTGTTCGCATTGATGAATTTGAATGCATCATAAGCACGTATCTACATCTGCTAGGCATTCAGACGCCATCGAAGCACCCAATAAACCCACGCAGTCAAGATGATTTTTATCACCACCTCAATCAGGTTCTTTCAAAAGAGCTAAAGGCCACTGAATCAACAGATGCGTTGGACAGGTTTGATGAGCTATTTAGAAGTATGAGTATCGCTGTACGCTCTGCCCATTTTGGTGATATGTTAGCTCAAGGCTTGCATACCAGTTCAGCTAGAAATGTAGACACACTGAATAACAATCTACAAAAGCTCATCAATCAGTTGAAGGCCAATTATACGAGCGCGGTGCAGGCGAACAGATTCTTCTATCATGATGCGATTATGCAGGCCGGAAAATTATTTGCGGGTCCACTCGACTTAGATGGATTTCGAGGCGCAATGCAGCAGCAGCTTTCGTACACCAGAGTTTGGAGTCTGAGCATTGCGTTTTACGAAAATGTGGTGAACCCACATGGGCATTCCAAATTGGCGCGATGTTTTGTCACGTTTGAGGATAGCCAAGAAAAAATAAGCGATGCAGGTGTTATTTTCTCCAGTAATCAGCTAACACCCAGCGGATTTGCAGATGCGGATGGGCCAGTCTGTTTAGCCTTGACCCCCTTTACCAATGAAGAAGTCACCTTGGGGTTTGGCGTTTTTCATCTGACACCTGAAAACTATCAATCCCTCAACGCCTTACCCATGTACATTGACCGCGCCTTGTATACCAACCACATTTTGACCAAGTTGCGCGAGGCAGAGGTGGAGGCCAACCAAGCAAACTTGGCAAAGAGTAATTTCCTTGCAACGATGAGCCATGAAATTCGTACCCCCATGAACGGCGTCATCGGTATGACAAGCCTGCTTAGTAAAACCGTGTTGGACATGGAGCAGGAAGGTTATGTGCAAACCATTCGCACGAGCGGCAATGAACTGCTGACTATCATCAACGACATTCTGGACTTCTCCAAAATTGAAGCAGGCAAGTTAGAGTTTGAAAATCAGCCCTTCAATCTACGTCGTAGCGTCGAAGAGGTGTTTGATCTCATGACACCTGCCGCCGACACCAAAGGGTTGCCCTTGGTCTTGGATTGCGAACCACAAGTCCCCGCGTGGCTTGAGGGCGATATTACCCGGATTCGACAAATTTTGGTCAACCTGCTCTCCAATGCCGTTAAATTCACCGATGAAGGGCGGGTGATTTTGCGCATTCAGACGGTCGAGAATGCAAGCCGTTATTCAAATCAAGAGAACGTATCCATCCAGCTTCATTTTTCGATCCAAGATACTGGCATTGGCATTCCCGAAGCGCGTATGGACAGGCTGTTTCAATCCTTTAGCCAAGTCGATTCATCGACCACCCGACGCTTTGGTGGCACAGGGCTGGGGTTGGCGATCAGCAAGCTGTTGTGCGAGGGCATGGGCGGTCATATATGGGCTGAGAGTACCGTTGATGTCGGCTCTACCTTTCACTTTGTCATCCCCACAAAGCCCGCTGCTCCACCAGAGCAGCCCCAAACACGCAGGCGCATGAAATCCATTGACAGTTCTTTTGCCGACCGCTATCCGCTGCGGATTCTGTTGGCGGAGGACAATGTGATCAACCAAAAAGTTGCCACACGCACCCTCAACCGTATGGGCTATCAGGTCGATATCTCCTCGAATGGTGAGGAGGCGGTCGAAGCGGTGACAAGACAACCCTATGACCTGATTCTGATGGATGTCCACATGCCAGAGATGGATGGCATTGAGGCGACACGACAGATTATGGAAAGCTTTCCCAACGGAAAATACCCTACCATCATCGCGCTTACCGCTGGTGTCATGAAAGAGGAGCAGGAACAGTGCCTTGCAGCAGGCATGGCTGATGTTATTACCAAGCCGTTTACCATTGAATCGCTTTCCGATGTGTTAATAAACGTGTCTATGGAGTAGAAAAAGATGGAGTAGGAAAAAATGGAGTAGAAAAAGATGGAGTAAGAAAAGATGGAGTAAGAAAAGCTGAAGGGTTGAACAGGTATACTCTTCAACCCTTCAACCCTTCAACTCTTCAACTCTTCAACCCTTCACTAGCTCGCCAACAACCCGTTCAACGCATCATGAACCTGCGCACAAGCAGCAGCGTTACGCTCTTCACCAACCAACAGTGGATCCATGAAGGTCTGGTAAATCGATGCTGTAGATTCCTGATATTTTGGATGGTATGTTGGTGCAATACCAAACAGTCATGGTAGTTCGCAGAAGGCATTCTCGACAAATTCATCCTACATCGTGTTCATGGTTGGCAGATGAACGCCCGCAGCCTCGATGAGTTTGATGTTATTGCAATTGAATTTCTCGTCGCAAATAAGCTCTGTTGACACACCAAGCCCTTTATGCTATAGTTCTACCTCAGTCGGTTACACAATTAATTGCGTCATCTATCTATGCTCTATAACCGACTGAAATTCTACCTGCGATTACAAGAAAGCGTGTTGTTTGAGAAACCACAATCAAACACAGTATTTTCGCTGTTTGACAAAAATAGCCAAGTGGTTACAATTATCAACGGAATTTCTCCATGCGTTTTTCACCTAACACATTTTTTCTAGGAAAGGGTATCTGAATTTATGGCAAGTGAGGCTATAAGGCATAAACAGGGTAGTTTAAGGGGGATGCGTCGCAAAGAAGCGATTGCGGGCTATACGTTTTTACTCCCCAATCTGATCGGGTTTCTGCTTTTTAGTATTTTCCCAATTTTAGCGGCTATTTATTTGACGTTTACTGAATGGGATTTAGCTGGCAGTCCTGAACTCGCGGGCTTTGTAAACTTTGTCAAGATGTTCAATGATGAACTCTTTTGGAAGGCGATGTGGAACACTTTTTATTTTGCGGGAGTGGCTGTGCCAACAGGCATTTTTGCTGCATTTTGGTTGGCTGTGTTAGTTAATCGACCGATGCGCGGTGTTTTTGCCTTTCGTCTGATCTATTTTCTACCCCATGTCACCTTAACTGTCGCTGCGGCCATCATCTGGGCCTGGATTTATCATCCAGAATTTGGCCTGGTGAACTACTTCCTCAGTTTTTTGGGCATACAAGGTCCAAATTGGCTCTTTAACAGCAGTTGGGCCATGCCTGCCATCATTATCATGAGTAACTGGAAGGGTATTGGTTATGCCATGCTTATCTTCTTGGCCGGGTTACAGGGCATTCCAGGGGAGCTATATGAAGCAGCGATTGTGGATGGTGCGAATGGATGGCAGCAGTTGAGACATATCACAGTCCCAATGCTCTCACCAACGACATTCTTCGTACTCACAACGTCGTTCATCGGTGCCTTTCAGGGATTTGACCAATTCTACATTATGACGCAAGGCGGGCCTTCCTTTTCAACAACAACGCTCGTACTTCATATTTTTAACAATGGTTTCTCCTATTTCAAGATGGGATATGCGTCCAGTATGGCAGCCGTGCTTTTTGCTGTTATAATGGCAATCACGTTGATACAGTGGGTTTCGGCACGTACTTGGGTCCATGACTTTGATAACTAGAGGAGTATAAGATATGCAGATTGCCGCTACCAAGCAACAGACACTTCCCCAACGCCAACCTAAAACGACAGGATTACGGTTGGGTAAGCGTGGCTCGAAGCTTGTAGGCGATATAATAGCCTGGACACTTTTGCTGCTTGGCAGCATTATCATGGTATTACCCTTTTTCTGGATGGTTTCCAGCTCGTTTAAGACCTTTGGGGAGCTATTCCTATTTCCACCCCAATTTATTCCAGAACAACTGCAATGGCAAAACTATCTGGAAATTTGGCGACGATTGCCCTTCCATCTCTTCTTCCGCAATAGCTTCTTTATCTCGACGACCCAAACCATTGGTGTACTCTTTACTTCATCGCTGGCGGGTTATGCCTTTTCTCGTCTGCGCTTTCCCGGTCGCGATCAGATATTTTTGATCTATCTCTCGACGATGATGATTCCCTTTGCTGTGCGCATGATCCCACTTTTCATCCTGATGCGCGCCTTTGGCTGGGTCGATACACACTATGCCTTGATCGTACCTGGGATTTTCAGTGCATGGGGCACGTTCCTTATGCGTCAATTTATGATGACGATTCCACGGGAGCTTGAAGATGCAGCCCTGATTGATGGCGCGACATTTTTCCAGATTTATTGGCGAATCATCTTGCCGCTCACGGGTCCAGCACTGGCAACATTGGGCATCTTTGAGTTTATGGGCAGTTGGAACGATTTTCTGTGGCCGCTCATTATCTTAAACTCTATGGATATGAAGACGATTTCTCTTGGGTTGGCTGCATTCCGCGCCATGTCTGCCATGAAGACACCTTGGCATCTGGTCATGACAGCTTCAGTCGTTAGTGTGTTGCCCATCATCGTACTCTTCCTGGCAGGACAAAAATATTATGTACGGGGGATTGTGACGACTGGCTTAAAGGGTTAAACCAATAAAAAAGCTTGTCAGCTAATCAGTATTTCAATATACTGGCTGACAAGCTGATTTTATCAATAAAAAATTTTATTTTTGAAGAATAAGAGATGATGAAACATTTAAATTTGTCTTTATCCACAACGATTCCAACCGTTCTTATCGCTCTCTGTACCGTTTTATTCCTAACAGCCTGTGGCGGTGGCGGTGGTACAGGGGATACGATCGCCGATGCAGCCAGTGTAGACACTGACACAACCGTTGATACGGGTGCGTGGCAGGCCAAACTCATCAAACCTACCGAAAAAGCCAAAATCATTGGTGAAGGCAATCTTGTCTACCAGTCCGAGAGAGGGATGTATCTAATTGTCTTTGTTGAAGTCACAAACTCAAGTGGGACACTGCAAGTTGTGCCGCGCGATCTTTTTAAACTAAGTGATGGGCAGGGCAATGAATATAAGGCCGTCAAGTCAGCCATTCAGGTCGCCTATGTTCAGCACAAAGGAAAAGAGCAAGGACTTGAGATTATTCTCGATTCACCCATGCAAAATGATGAGGTTCGAGCAGGAGTCGTCGTCTTTGAAATTCCAGAAGAGGCCAGTGGACTCATGCTTTCGCTAAAGGATTCAAGCGAAACACTTAATACAGGTTTTTAAGCTGAATTCTATCGATATACTTACTATATTTCATTATACTAACCTTTTTTTAGGAGGGAACGAATGACAAAGAAATTGACGCGGCGGGGCTTTTTACAGCTTTCTGCTGCAACAACAACATTGGCTCTTGCCGCCTGTGTTGCACCGACAGGACCGGGTGCTACTCAGGAATCGTCTGAGGCGATGAGCGATATGGGCAGTGCCAGCAGTGAAGAAGCTGCCCGTTGGCTTACGGGGACGGTAGATCGTGAGATAAGCGGTGACTTTAAAATTATGAGTTGGGAAGACGAAGGGGAAATTCGTAAGTTCCTGTTGCATATCGATGAATTCTTTGAAAAGTTTTATCCAGGTATGACACCAGAAGTTGAGTGGGGCGTGCCATGGGGCGAATACTGGACCAAGTTGCCCACGCTGATGGCTGCGGGTACACCGCCGGATATGGCTTGGCAGCATCAATCGCGCGGCAAGGTCTTCCCAGATAAGGGCTGGTCGGTGGACCTGACCGATTATATTGAGACCCATCCGCCAGATGGCTGGCCGGATGACTGGTGGGAACAGTCGGTCGACACCATGAGCTATCAGGGCAAAGTGTATGGTATTCCCTATGATTGGGCAACGATTGGCCTCTATGTCAACCGTGAGGTGATGGATCAGTATACAGATTATCCAGTCAAAAGCGACTGGACCTATGATGATCTTGCGGAACTTGCGATTTCCGCAACTGGCACCAACGACGATGGTGAGCCAGTCTGGGGATTGAACATTGGCCCAAGTTCCGGTACGATATGGAATATGGCACAGTCGTTTGGCGGTCGTTTCTTTGACGACGATCACACCGAGTCTTTCTTCACGGATGCTGGAACACTAGAAGCAGCTCAGTGGCTGTGGGATATGCGCTGGAAACATCAGGCCATGCCAACGCCTGAAGATACCCAGGCTATGGGACTCACCAGTGAGTTTGCGTTTGCTTCTGGACGTGTTGCGATGCATCGGGCATTGAACGACACAGCTTTCCGGATGGATGAAGCCATCGAGGGGCGCTTTGACTGGGGTGTTTATCCACTTCCAAATGGCCCAGATGGTCGTATTGCTTTTGCTGGTAACTCTGGCTGGTTTATTCCAACTGGCTCTAGATATCCCGATATGGCGTACGAGCTAATGCGTTATTCACTATCCAATCCAGATGTGTTGCCAACAACGGGCGTTATGGGCAGTATGATTGTAAGCCGAAAGTCTTTCTGGGAATGGGGTCTACCACAGGGTGACTTGGCAGAACAAATCCCGAACTTTAAAGAAGTGTTTGTGGATATTCCGGGTGAAAATCCCAAGACATTCCCGCATTGGCCTGGTTTCCAAGAATGGGATGCCATTTGGCGAAAATGGACTGATCCAGTGTTTGTAGAAGGGCAAGAGAATATCGAAGAAGCATTCCAGGGATTACAAGAGGAGACGAATGAGTTCCTGGCTGGCGCATAAAGCTAGGGCACGTTCAGTGTACTACAGGGTGAATTATTCAGCCCCCATAAAAATTGCGGAGTTAGCTCTCTCTAGTGCGGGTTGTACACGAGTACGCCGGCATTAGAGAATGCCTACTCCACGATTTTAGCGAGGGGTCTGAATAATTGCACTATAAGGTAGTAGTGATCGGTAGGCGGTATTTGGCAAGGTTGAGCTTCTGGCTCCCTGATTACCGACCATTTGTGTAAACTTAAGGTGGAATGGGTAGGTCGGTATTCGGTAGGTCGGTATTCGTGTACTGACCTACCGAATACTGACCTACCGACCACCTGTCTACGCTTAAGTTTACACAAATGGATTACCGACCTACCAGACCTCTTTCGGTCTGGCTTTTAAATCGTAAGAGGTTGTTGCCACAAAATAAATGGTGACAACCTCTTTTTTCGTGGCTCTTTTTTCATAGCTCTTTTTTCGTGGTAGATTGTTGCATGAATCAATCAACGTCCATACGACCAAGCATCAAACTATTGACCCTTGGCTTTCTCTCAAGTGCATTGGGTTTGCTGACCATTATTTTTATCGTCTATCTCTGTCTAACGACAGTCGCCATCTTCTTTACAACTGTCCAAGAACTTGCTCAGGCCGAGGCGGAGGGCGTTTCATTGATAGAGGACTCTGTACTTTCCCAACTCGGTCAAAGCCTGAGTACAACATTTGTCAATGGTTTACGCGGTATCTGGGATGCACGTCTCGGCTTTTTGCTTTTGGGCATACTAGGAATCTTTGCAGCCTGGGCACATCAAGTCGGCACATGGTTAGAGGCCAAACATGTGACATGGTTTAGTTTTGGCTGTATGTTGCTGATCATCGCCATTACCATGATTACCTGGACCGAAGCCCAACGCGAGTATCTTTCTCTATGGATTGCCGAATCACCCGAAGTGTTTCGCTGGCGCGATCAGCTAACGTACTCTTATTCCACCGTGATCAGCGTCAGCTTGATCTTTGCGCTCACAATCACCTATCCGATTTGGCTGATATGGCACTGGTGGTTTCGCGCCTTGTCGGCACGGTTTGGCATAGATGGAGTACAGCCAGCGGCCTCACTGGCGACCACACCTGCTGCCCCACCAGCGATGAGTGATCATCGTGCATATGCAGAGCGTCTGAAAACCTTGCGCCAAGGTAGCGACAACCAGAGGACAACGGCACCAAGTTTAGCACAGTCATCAAGTTTAGCACAGACAGGAAGCGCAGAGTATGTTGGCTTTTCACCAGCCCTGCAAAAGCTGGCCAACCGCAAAGTGATGATTGCGCTTGCAGTCACGACGGTGGTCTCTTTGCTCTTGCTCGTTCCCATCGATTTCTATCATCAGCAGGGCGCCTTACGCTTACAGCATGAACGCACCTTTACCAATGCAGAGACAGATGCGACACGCAGCTTTCAAGTCACTGTCGATGAAGGCGAAGGGCGTATCCGCGTGGTCAATATCAAAGGGCTTGGGACCATCAGCATCTTTCTCAGCCACGCCCATAATTCAGAAGACGCGGCTCAAAGTGCCGTTGCGAGTATCGATCCGTGGACATTTGAGTTTCGCATGGATAACTATCTCTATCATGAAATGTCACTGATTGATGTTGCCCCAGGGGTATATACGCTGCACTTTATCCAAAGCGAGGGGAACGAGCAAGAGCAAAGAGACCACCG
>JBCCFC010000490.1:0-9195 GCA_039029935.1 Chloroflexota bacterium | reverse complement strand
GGTGATGCGGAGAGGACCGTTTCTTGGGCGGGGGTATCGCTGTCATTGTCATTAATACTGATATTAAAACCAAAGGCAATATTGGGACTTAGACTTCCGCCACGGACATCAAAGATTTCCCAAGGCAACAAAATTTCGACATTATATCCTTGGGCTGTTGCCCGCACATTGCCGGGGACAGAGTAAGGCCGTTCTTTGTCATATGGGTACCAACGGTAAATACGGATAGTATCCAAGTTAGGACCATAACTCACACCAATTTGGTAATCATCAGATCCCACTGTTGTTTCATTATAATCTGACTCTAATTCACGGTCAAAGTGAATCTCTAGCCCATCCCCACGCCACATCAGCGTGCCATCAGGTCCGCTACGATGGCGTTCATCCACAACACGGACGGCAAAGTAGAGTCCTGAGCGAGACCATTGAAGTTGAAAAGCACCGCTCAAATCACCTTGACCTTGGTGATTCTCTGCTCCGCTGACAATTGACTGTATGGGTGTCCAATTGCTGCCCCAATCATCAAACTGACCATCTAAGCTACTGACTTGCCCAGCCGTTGCAGAGAATACTCCTTGCCCTACTGGACGCGTATCTGTTGAATTTGCCGTTGGTTGACTCTGTTGGCTCGGTGTGGGTTGGTTTGGTTCAGTTTGTGCTGTCTGCTCAATCCTGCTGGTTAGGCCATTATTAATATCATACCACACACCACGATTATTTGCCATATTGTAAGCAGTTAGTAAAATCGGTTGCCAACTGCTCTCACGGGCATAGTTGAATAGATTTTCACTGGTACATGAGTTGGCGGTGTTGCTTTCTAAGATAAAGCCAGCTTCAAATGGCTGGACCAATGCACAAAATCCTTTTTCTTGGTCTGTTGCCCAGCCAAGATTTTGGTAGAGATTATCTCGGATGCCCCAGACATAGCCAAAGCCTCGCTCGGGTGCAATCAGCCCTGTGGGTGGTTCTCCCCTAGATGTTAAGGGCCTACCATTCCACTGTTCTTCAATTTCTATCCATTGGAGGTTAGAAGAAACATAAAAGGCATAGGCCGTATTGGTGTCACTACGCCAAAGCATATATCCACGCTCAAATGGTTCCCACGCTGCCCAGATAGTTTCGGCGGATTTGGTGGCACAACCTAGTTCGTCGAAATAGGCTCCACTCAATGCTGGGTCCCTCTCAATGGGACAACGAACAACGACCTCGGTTGGTGTTTCGGTTGGTTTTATAGTGGGTGTTGCTGTTGGTACAACAGTATTGGTTGGCGTTGGTTCATTTGTAGCGGATTCATTAGGCGCGGCATTATTTGATAGTGGTGTTAATGTTAATACGTCTGTTGGGGTGGTCTGAGATACGGGTGTTTGTGCAGAATCCTCAGTTGCGCCTTCCGTCGAGGCAGTTTCGGTCAGTGAGCCTGTGGATGTGATGACCGCACCGCCATCCAACGAGCCATCACTTTCGCCAGTACCATCCTCACCAGTGCCATCCTCACCAGTACCATCCTCACCAGTACCATCTTTAGCACTGCCATCGGCCAGTTGATTGGTCACAGGGGTAATATTGGTTTCTAGCTGAATGGGTGGTGCAGTTGGTGAAAAGCGATTGGATAATCGTGTAAAGGCAATGCCTGTGCCTACACCAAAAACAAGAATCAAGAGGATGAGCAATGCCCATAGCCACATGCGTGATCGGGGTTCCTCCTCATAATACTCTTCGCGATATTCGTTATCATAGGAGGCATACACAGGTTGTTCGTCGGCCGATGGTTCAGGTTCAGGTTGAAAAAACGCAGCCGCGCTTGTGTCTGGTGCAGACTGGCCTTTGGATTCCATAATCCACTCAACCAATGTAAATCCATCGATAAGGTGAATCGGTTTGCCCTGTGCCCACTCCTGTGCTTGGCGAGTGAGCATGGCGGTTGTGACTAGATAGGCTTCGTCGGCATTATTATGAAACATGGTTCCATAGAGATCGCGGATGGTGGGTTGGCCGACACTGCCTTCATATCGTTTGCACTGCACAACAGCAAGTGTGTCCCCCTTGCGGATGGTGACGTCAACACCCTCATCACCAGAAGCAATGGTTGTCTCAGTTTCATATCCCCGTCGTTCAAACAACGCTGCGGTTAGATGCTCAAAGACAATGGGATCCATCTATTTTAATTTTTGCAGGGCGGTAACTTTGTTAAAACGGCTTATGCGCTCTAACTGTTTGTAACCCTCAGCAACTAATTTTTGTGAATCCTTTTGTGGATCCTTCTGTGGATCAGTCGTCATGTTATGCAAACCTATTTGTAAAAATTGTGGTATACTTATTATCTCTATAATATGATTATACATTTTTATCAGGATGCTGTGAAACTGGCGTAACGCTAAATGATAAAAATTTGTCATCAATTTCAGGCAAACAGCTTCAAAACTAGGAATTTTCTATGGCTAATATAATTCGGAAACATTTAAAATTGTGGTATCAGCAGCCTGCGGCACAATGGGTAGAGGCATTACCCTTGGGCAATGGACGCCTGGGAGCGATGGTCTATGGGGGCGTTGCGCATGAGCAGATTGCACTGAATGAGGACACGCTCTGGTCGGGTGGGCCACGTGCATGGAATAACCCCACTGCTAAACATGTGATCCACGATGTACGCACAGCCGTCCGTGAGGGTCGATATGAGGAGGCTGATCAGCTTTGTAAACAGATGCAGGGTGTGTTTACGCAGTCCTATATGCCGATGGGTGCATTGCACATCATGAGACATCGTTTTGCACAGAAGCAAGAAAATGACCAAGAAGCGATTGCCTATCAAAACTATTATCGTGATCTGAACCTTAATACTGCGATTTGCACCACAACGTATACAGTAGACAGCATTGACTTTACGACACAAGCCTTTGTCAGTGTGCCACACCAAGCCCTAATCGTTCATTTAGAAAGCAATAGGCCAGGCAAAATTAACTTTGCGGCCACATTAGAAAGCCAACTTCGACACACACTCAATGTGCCTGAAATGGAATTGACCTCTTTTATCGCCTCAGACACGCTCGTGTTACAAGGGAAATGTCCGCTACAGGTGCAGCCAAGCTATCGAACCCATATCAAACAACCCATCGTCTATGCGGGTGATGATGATAGTGCCAATCATGGCGTTGATGCCAACGAAGGCATGACCTTTGAAGTCTGGCTCCGTGCATTGAGCGATGGTGGTGAGGTTGTGGTCAATGACGGTCAATTATGGGTTGAGGGGGCTGACAGTGCGGTGCTTTATTTGACGGCTGCCACCAGCTTTCATGGGTATAATCGCTCGCCCAGTAGTGAGAATGCACCCAACCCAGCCATCATCGCCAGCGAAAAGATGGATGAGGTCATTGAGTGTGACTATGAAAAATTAAAAGCAGACCACATTGTTAACCATCAACGGCTATTTAACCGTGTCCACTTTGATCTCGGTCCAGCCAGCCCAAACTCACCAACACAACCACATCTGCTACCCACCGATCAACGCCTCGCCAATGCGTCTGCTACATTGGCCGCTCAGGCGGATGAGCAGACACAACTCAATCCAGATCCACAACTGCTCGTGCTGCTTTTTCAATATGGCCGCTATCTGCTCATCACCAGTTCACGCCCAGGAACACAAGCTGCTAACTTGCAGGGCATCTGGAATAACTTAATTCAACCGCCTTGGAGTTCCAACTATACACTCAATATTAACACAGAGATGAACTATTGGTTGGCAGAAACCACCAATCTAGGCGAGTGTGCCGAGCCGCTTTTTGATCTTATCGACCGCTTACATGTCAATGGCAAAGAAACCGCACAGGTCAACTATGATTGTGGAGGCTGGGTTGCGCATCATAACGCAGATGTTTGGATGCAAAGCGGTCCTGTGGGTGACTATGGTCAGGGCGATCCGGTGTGGGCGATGTGGCCGATGGCGGGTGGATGGCTCAGTCAGCACCTTTGGGAACACTATGCGTTTCATCAAGATATCCAGTTCCTAGCAGAAGACGCCTACCCACTGATGCGTTCGGCAGCAGAATTCTATTTAGATTGGCTATACGAAGGTGAGTCGGGTCATCTGATTACCTGTCCATCCACCTCACCCGAAAATAAATTCACCGTGAAACCCGATGAGCAACCTGCGCAATCTGCGCAACCAGAACAAAGAGCAGCCGTCAGTGCAGCAACGACGATGGATATGTCGATCATTTGGGACCTTTTTACCAACTGCATCGAAGCCAGCAAGATTTTGGAAGAGACCGAATTTGATGGCGATGTAGCCTTTCGAGAACGACTTGTAGAGGCAAAAGCGCAACTCTTGCCGCCACAGATTGGGCAACATGGACAATTACAGGAGTGGTCGCTGGATTGGGACGACCCTGACGACAAACATCGTCATGTTTCGCACCTATTTGGGCTACATCCAGGTCGCCAGATTACACAGAAAGGCGCACCTGAACTCTTTGAAGCGGCCAAACGGACACTCGAATTGCGCGGAGATGGTGGTACAGGTTGGTCGATGGGCTGGAAAGTAAACTTCTGGGCTCGCCTTTATGATGGCGACCATGCCCTTAAGATGCTGACGAATATGTTGAATCTGGTTGAGCATAATGCCACTGTCTATGACAATGGTGGGGTTTATCTTAATCTTTTCGATGCGCATCCACCATTCCAAATTGACGGTAACTTTGGTGCAGCCGCAGGTATTGTAGAAATGCTCATACAAAGTCACACGGGGGAGATACATCTGTTGCCTGCCTTACCATCGACATGGCGTCAAGGGCGTATACGTGGGCTGTGTGCGCGTGGTGGGTTTATCGTGGATATTACGTGGTTTGATGGCGAGTTAAGTAGTGCCGTCATCCTCTCACGATTTGGCAATAAATGTCGTGTGCGCACGAGTATTCCGATGACAATCTGGGATAATTATCGCCAGAAAAAGTGTAAGCGACCAGAAGCGACAGTAGTGACTTTTAATACGACGGAGGGGTATAAGTATTCGTTGGAACCGCGTTAGGAGAAAGGGGAAGGGGGAGATGGGGGATAGCGAGTATCAATGGCTCCCACTCTCCCTTTCTCCCACTCTCCCACTCTCCCTTTCTTATCCTCTCCCCATATATTGATAAATTCAGGAAAAAATGTTAGAAAAAGGCATCAGACTGCAATCTGCCGATTACTCAACGATTCCCCTACGATGGTTAATTTTACACAATTTTGTTGAAGGAATGGACAATGAAGCCGATTTTACGCGAGTTTCCAGATCAATTTGATACAGAGCGATTGACGATTCGCAGTCCGCGTTCGGGTGATGGAGCGGAGATTTGTCGAGCCGTTACCGAGTCAATTAATGAGTTACGGCCTTGGATGTCATGGGCACAAGAGGCACCAACCAAAGAGGATAGTGAGGCCAGGGCAAGACAGTCCTGGCTAGAATTTCAAGCACGCACCGATCTACAGTTGTTGTTATTTCTCAAAGGGTCCAACACGCTTGTTGGTAGCAGTGGTCTGCATCGCATCGACTGGGATGTCCCCTGTTTTGAGGTTGGCTATTGGTGTCGGACGGCCTATACAGGTCAAGGCTATATTACCGAAGCAGTTGCGGGGATCACTGATTTTGCCTTTGGCACATTGGGGGCAAACAGGGTCACAATTTTTTGTGATGCCAAGAATGAGCGCAGTGCGGGCATTCCGCAACGGCTAGGGTATCGACATGAAGCTGTCCTGCAGAAGGATTCGTTGTCACCATCAGGTGAACTGCGAGATACGTTTGTATTTGCATTGCTTCGGGATGACTGGCAAAACGGGCAGTGGGGTATCAAACAGGATAGACAGGCTGGGAGGCAAAACGTGGATGCTTCACCAGAACTAAAGCCACTGAGTCTTGACGCCTTAACGCTGCCTGTGATGCAGGAATTTCATAAGGCATTGGATGAGGCCAAAGCCTTTGACCCAGATTTTATCAAAAACGTGGGCTATCTTGCATCGGAGATGGGGGAGGCGGTGAATGCCTATCGACGATTGCACAAAGCCAGCAGTGAGCGCGAAAAACATGAGCAACAGGCTGCATTGGCAGAAGAGTTGGCCGATTGTCTGGCCTATATTATGAAGTTAGCCAATTATGGTGAGGTTGACCTTGCCGCAGCCTATGTCGAGAAGATGAATCGCAATATTCATCGCGAATGGAAAAGGAGCAAATCATGACCACACATCATTTTACACCAACACATTATCACAATACCATTGGTTGGCACGAACCTGTGCTACACATTGGCGATGGTGACACAGTTGTAACGACGACCGTTGATGCACGAGGGGCAGGAGCGGATGACATCGTTGTGACCGCCAGACCCAATCCGATGACAGGACCTTTTTATGTTGAAGGGGCAGAGCCGGGCGATACATTAGCTGTGCATCTGGATCGCGTTGTACCCAACCGCGCCACAGGTTGGACACGCAAGATGGTGGCAGCCAATATCGTGGACCCGAACTATGTGCCAGAACTCCCTTGGCCGACAGGTGATGAGGATGTGTTGACCACGTGGCGCATGGATTTGGCGGCATGGACAGCGACGTTGGAAGAGCCATCGACGTCGCTCAATGGATTGGCATTGCCACTCAACCCAATGATTGGCTGTTTTGGGGTTGCGCCGCTTGGCGGTCAAGCAATTTCGACCGCAACATCAGACCAACATGGCGGCAACATGGACTACAACGGCTATGTTGCGGGGATGACGGCGTACTTCCCTGTGTTTGCAGAAGGAGCACTTTTTCATATTGGTGATGGTCACGCCGTGCAAGGGGATGGCGAGATTGTCGGAACAGGCATCGAGATTTCGCTGGATGTCCAGTTCACCGTAAAGGTGTTGAAGGGCAAGCGCAGTTACTGGCCACGCGGTGAGAACGATGACTATATATTTACGGCGGGCAATGCGCGTCCCCTAGATCAGGCAACGCAACATGCCACAACGGAGATGCTACGCTGGTTGCAAGACGATTATGGGTTTGACAAAGTGGGTGCGCATATCCTCATGGGGCAATGTGTCGAGTATCGACTGGGTAATATGTTTGATCCAGCATATACGATGGTCTGTTTGATGGCGAAGAGGTGGTTGCCATAGGCAGTGGATAGTGGATGCTTTTTAAGTTAATTGGATAGGCACAGGCCAGCGCAATGGTGGCCTGTGCCTATCCAATGGTGCAATTGACTGCTACGGCCAAACGCAACCTCCGCAGTCTATGGAAAGACATCACAACGCCACCCTACACGCAACTCTTTAACCCACATCTCACCGCCTTTCGCTTATGGCGTTGTGTCGAGGTCGCACGCGTGGACGAGAGACCTTGATCTGCTTGGATGTGGCGACAGTTTACAAGCTAGGTTGTTGACGTGTTTCCGAGAGTTATGTACTCTTGAGGTTGAACCTGATGGGCTATTCTATGATGAAGAAAGTGTATCAATCTATGATATTCGACAAGATCAGGTCTATCAAGGACAGCGTGTTCAGATGACACCTATACTTCCCGTATTAGACGCCTATCCCGTAGCCAGCACAATCTGCTTCCATTTGATTTCGCAAATCCATTTGCATTGCTAATGCCACCAACAAGTCGATTTAATTCCTGCTATCCATTCTCCAACAAGAATGCCTCCACCTGAGCCATCAGTTCCTCCGGTGTGATGTCAGAAAACGGCTCAATCCCCTCTTTACCCGGTACACCTCTGAGCGTTTCCGTCAACACCTCCTGAATACTATCGCTTCGGTTCTTGTACATTTCATCCGTGGTCAGGGCCGCAATACGCGCCACATACGCCCGCATCTCTGGAGTATAGTCGGGGAATCCCATGCGCGCTAGAACGCGATAGGCAGCCCGTCTTTCTTCTTGGCTCTCCGCCATCATCTTCATGCGTACATTGTGTTTTGCATTAGTCAATTTGTTGAGGTCTATGACGGTGACATAGCGAAAAATGGTTGACTTGCTCTTATAGACACCGGGTCGCTTGGTTGGGTAATACTCAAACTCGTCCATCAGTTGCTCATTGGGAAATTCAGCAAACATCAGAATCTGTTCCGTGTCGTCTACATCTAAATCGCGCTGGCTACGATACATCATGCTGCTTGTGATCAGACGCACAAACGGGATATCCGTCTCGCTTTCACGCGCCAGATCGATCAACACATGGTATGCCGTTGTCTGTTGGATGCCATCGGGTAACGTTTTCCACCAATCGTCTATCTCTGGGTCGCCTTTTGGGTGCAAAAATACAAAGTCTAGTTTTGCATCCTTATCCCCATAGATATCCTCGTGTGAATAAAATTGAAACTTGCCATTGACGCGGAAACGCATCAAATAGTCTCGTCTTGTTCCTTTTGATTTCTTCTTTTTGCCCATCGCTGTTGTCCTGTTGAATGGTTGAAAAATGGAAAGGTTGAAGGATGCCAGCTATTCTGCCACATCATCAACGCTGAATGATAACTCATGCTGCACTCGAATTGCCGATCAGGTCATCAATACTGAGTAATGCAAAATTTTGCCTATTCTATCAGTTCCGCATTATCATATCCAAATTCAGAATTCAACTCATCGTATAAGTAAATAGACATGGGCTAAACGGAAATTATAAAGGAAACCAAAATACCAATATGAAACAGCGTGTAAATCGTGCCAGGCCAAATCGAGTCCTGCGGCCAGACGGTCGCTATATCAACGTGCCACTTCATCGGGGGCAACTCTTTGTCTGTGCGACAGGTTGCTGTTGCGGCATTGTCGAGCGGGGTTATGCGCCTGTGCCAACGGACCTCTATCATCAGGAGTGGGAAAGTCGTAAGCTACGCAACAAGGTGCATCTATCGCAGGGGGGCTGTCTGGGGCCATGTCCGCTGGCGAATGTGACCACGCTCTTTTTTGATGGCCGTTTTATGGGCTTTCAGGGGGTAGATGACCCCAAGATTATTCTCGCCATCTATGATTATATCGAGGCAATGATGGCTGTGACACCGGAAGAGTCGGCACTGGTTCCGCTCCCCAGATTACTGGAGGATCGCACCTTTGACTACTTCACATGGAGTACGCAGGCATCTCCAGGACCAGCACAGCCTATCGCTGATAGCATGGTTGATGCCGAGGCCAACGACTTTGGCATTCTCTTCTTGACCCATGCGGATACGGACCTGCTGGCAGTCAACCGTGCCC
>JBCCFC010000489.1:0-9197 GCA_039029935.1 Chloroflexota bacterium | reverse complement strand
GGTGGCTTCGCCGCCTCGGTCGCCCACGGCACGTCTCAGGGGCAGCGCATCTTCGTAGTAGCCCAGTGCCTTCTGCTTCTCCCCAAGGGCATCGTAGACTGCGCCTATATTCGTGAGTAGCCGCGCACGATTCTTTTGATCATCCGCTGCTAAAAGCGCAAGCACACGCTGGAAATTTTTTAAACAGGCTTGCTTGTCGCCCAAGGTATTTTGTGCCATTGCCAATCTCTCCAGCAAATCCACATCCTCCCCTATCTCAGCCAGTGTCCCCGTCAACAGGACACGCGTTTCACGATAGCGTTGTTGTCTGTTCCACGCAGCAGTGATGGAATTCGCCAAAGTTACTGTTATCTCCCGCACCTGCCCCAGACGTGCCAACCGTATCATCTCTAACATCTGGCTCTCATCAGCACCCTCGTCCCCCTGCCACCAAAGCGTATACAGCTTCTCTGCCGCCACCTTTGCCAGGGCAACCTCGTCTGTCGCTTGCTCCACCTCCGCCAGCAACGGTTCTAAAATGCGTGGTACACGGAGATGTGCCTCCCCCAGCGCATCATCGTGCCGTTCGAGCAACCCCAAATTGACGGCGCGGTCAAGATGTTGACGCAATGGCGTCCGCGCAATGTCCAGCGCAGCCGTCACGGTCACAACCACAGGCATGGGTACGGGCAGTTGGCAGATCAGGAGGTGGGCGAGCATCTGTTGCAGGTCAGCGGGTTGGTGCGAGAGCAGATGTGCGGCCAGAATATCCTCGCGGAACTCGGCGGTCTTGGCGGCAAGGGCGTCAAGCAGGGCAGCGTGGTCCAGCCCAGCAACTGTATCAGCCAACACCCGCAGTAACCATTCGAGTAGGCGCGGGTTGCCATCCGCCAGTTGGGTGGCACGGGGGATGAGCGTCTCCTCCCCTGCCCGTTGTCGTCGTCTATCGTTGGCAAACGCCTCGACGGTCGTCCCATCCGCACGCAGCCGCACCATCTTCTTGCGCACCTCCTCGGCATCGAACTGTGTCAAGGGCATGGCATGGAGCCAGCGCGCACTGTCGAGTTGTATGGCATAGCGTGAGGTGATGATGAGCGCGTGCTCGCGCTCGGCGTCGTAGAGTGCGTTGAGCAGTGTGCGCAGGAGTGATGCTGCCTGTGGGGTGAGGATGGGGTGGCCGTTGCGCATGAGAAGAGACCCCGCCTGACGCTCAAAATTCTGCTCAAAATCATCCAGAATCAACAAAAACGTGTGCTTTGTCTGCTCGAAGACAGAACGTAGCCGCATCGACAACGGCCCCGCCTCCTGCTCGCTGGCGTTGAGCCGCTGCACGAGATGATATTCATCGCTGCCCAACACGGGGGCGAGCTTTTGCAACAGTCGCGCTTCGTCAATATGCCCAAAGAGGACCACGCGTTTCATGTTGGCCTGCACAGCCAAACGGTCGGCCAAACGAGCAGCCACACTGCTCTTGCCCAAGCCCCCCATGCCATGCAGCACAATGCCCACTTTGGGGTCGTCTATCTCATCTTTGCCTTTGCGCAACACCTGCAACGCCTGTTGCAACAGCCGCCGTCGTCCCACGAACTCACGCCGCCCGGCCACACGCACACGGTTCTCGGCATCAAGAAAGTCCATCTCCGCACCGCGTTTGCCCCGATGAGGGCGACGGTTCTGCTGTTGGTGCGGTCTGACCAAGGGCGTCGTCAAATCCTGTGCATGGTTGGCATAGAGCCGCAACAGATGCCAGCTTTGATATGATGGCTGGACACCCTGCGCATCATCCTCTAACCCCAAGAGCGCACGATAGGTACTGTGTAGTGCATAGAGTGGTGACTGCCCAGCGGCCAAGCCTTCATAGAGCGTTGCCGCGGTCCGCGTCGCCTCTGGGTCCAACACGGGCCGACCCCACCCCAGCACCATCGGCACACCAAGAGTGACCAATGACTCGGCCAAGGAAGGGACACCGCCTGTGATATTTTGCCCATTGTTCTGCCCATTGTTCTGCCCAGTGTTTTCCCTAGATGAACCCGCTGACGCCCTCGCTTCCCCTGTGCGACAGCCCGACAGAAAGACCAAACGTGGTGGGCGCGGCCATGCAGTGCGCAACGCCTGGGCATCCACCCACACACTGCGCCCCTCCAAATCCTCGGTGAGAAAACGGGGACCCTCTGCCCTGATATCAGCATGACCCGTCAGGTGAAACACATCAAAGTAGGTTTCTTGGTCACTGCCCCACGACTGCACCAGCCACCCCAACTCCGCCAGATTGCCACTCTCCTCCACATAGAGGTCCAGGGCCAGCCGCTCGGTCGCCGTCAAGATTAACGCCTCCTCACGCTCATAATCCAACACAGGCTTGCTGTCCAGCGGTGAACTTGCCATAAAGAGCAGCCGCAAGCGTTCATCCGATGTGGGTGTTGGTCCGCCACTGCTTTGGGGCAGGCTTGGGGAGGGTTGCTGCACACGCACGGGTATCACAGGCTGATGCACACGCCCGACCAGATAACCATGCACGGTGGGGCTGCTGCCATCATGCAACAATTCCCAAGGCAGATGCGACGGATACACAACACTTGTCCCCTGCGATACATGCTCACTGCTGTTGATTGCCAGTACCACAGGCGATGTCCCCGCCACATTCCCCTCTGACCGTCCTGCCCCTGTACCAGAAGCGGTTCGCAACCCATCCAACAGCCCCGACAACCAGCGGTCCTCGCCATCCAACCACTGATAGAGTTGCTGTCCCATACGCATCAAGGCATCGTCGCCCGTCATTGCACTGCGCCGTACCACAGTGTGCCCCAGCGAAGTCCCGGCATAGTAACGCTGCTCGGCCTCCGCCATCAGCGCGGTCACATCCGCCAACGGCAGCAGACGTTCCGGCGTTTCATGCGTAATCGGCGGGTCAACGTGATAGCGCAGAGAAATGTGCTCTGAACTGTGTGGTGTAAATGTGATGGTGATGGTTGCCATTGTTTGGATTGTCCTTTGTTCCACTAGAGGCGGGTCTTGTACGCTACTGACTTTGTTACCATTGTCTCTTGGTTATATCAAATCATAGGCACATGAGCAAGTGTCAAGGCGCGTCAGTTTCGTCAAGATGATGAATACTACAACGGATTAAAGAGTGGGAACGGATTTTAGCCTCGACGCATGAGAACAATCCGTTCCAATCCGGGGAACCCTCTGGGTCCCGCTGTAGTATATACCCTGGCTTATATCTAAAACTTAACTGAGTTTACGTAAAATAATATCCAAAAAGGGAATATGTGTTATATTAAAGAACGACGAAAAAATGCGTGATGAAGATAGATGTAAAAAAGGTGAAAAAATGACATTGACATTCAAAAAGATAGTAGATACAGGCGTGGGTTGTCATCACAGAAAAATCTTTCTAGTGAAGGCAGAAGGTACACGATGACAACACATGCAAAACTCAACAAAGACCATACCTCGCCAGAGCAAACGGTACAGCGACGTATCGCGAGAGAACCAGCATTCGTATCCCGTGTATTGGGTGATGATGGGGACGATATCGACCATGCAGCGCCCCCTGTGTCTATGCCTGATCTATCATCAAATAACTTTTCAAATAATCAACGTTTGCGCCACAGTGATGGGTCGGTGGGCAATCAGCAAACACCAACGGGTGGGAAAATTTTGCGCTCTGTCTATGAACCGATTGCCATTCCAACGCCAACTATATCTAGGCAAGCTACATCTGGTCAGGTTACATCTGATCAGGTCACATCTGATCAGGTCACATCTGATCAGCCCATGCCCGAAATGACACGCATAACAGCCAGCGAATTGACCAATACACCTTCGCAAACGATGTCGCCCACGATTGCTAGACATCCACATCAAAACGTTCCTCTACAAAAAGAACGCATATACCGCTCTATGCTGCCGGGAGGGATGGGGTTTGTCTACCAACCATTCACGATTTTGCGACAGACTTCTTCACAGCCTGCTTCTCTGCAAACAGGCGGGCATACATACATTCAACGTGACGGTACTGATGACACGCAAGATTATGATAAACGCGAGGCCGACGTCATTATAAAATTTAATTTCGCAGGCTCTGGCGATGCAATGTGGGAAACGCATCGGGCAGAAAATATCAAGACAAATGAGGATGAAAGTGTGGAGGAGGCGCAGCAGAGGAAAAGAGGACGAAACATATACTATGGGAAGAATGTCCCCTTTATTTATTATAAAGAGAAGGTAACACAAGAGAATCTAGGCGGTGGTGTCGTACAACAACAAGTCACAAAGCACGTCTATGAATACGCAGGACCCATGAGTATGGGGGGTACTTTTGACAAAGGTAAAAATAGCACAGACAACAATCTTGCCCATGCCAAAGGTCAATTATCCGGCATCATGAAGGACCTTTCCGAAAAGACAGTGACGGTGCTGATCAAAGGGTTTAGTCGAGGTGCGGCCACGGCAACAGAATTTGCAAATTGGGTTAACAGCACCTATGGTGATTCTGAAGATTTAGAGGTAAATGTGCATGTCGTTGCTATCGATCCTGTGCCTGGTCCTGAGCAGAATAGACCGACGAACATTGATGTAGACGGACTTCGTGGTAGCACGTGGGTCTTGCCAGTGACCTCTGGTCACAACGCATTGTGGGCCTTTACACCACAATTTGTCAGCGGTACGGATCGTGTGATTATTATTTATGGACCAAAGGCGGGACATATGTTTGGATTGAATGGAGAACTGATTTGGAACGGCCAAGTCATCAAGGGCATGAGGCTGGGAACGCTGCCGAAGGGTCTATACGTGGCGAAGGCAGAAGAGAAAACCGTGAAGCAGAAACAAATGTATGGCACGGTTACAGAAAATATCGCAATCATTCAACCGATTAGAACTTGGGCGCAGTGGCAGCAAATTAACATGACACGCATGAAGAAAAGCGAATCTAGACATACGTATATAGAAATGATTGCGAAATCCATGCTCCCAGAGGTACAGAATGATGATGCATATGATGAGAACACGCCTTTATTGTAGGGGTTGAGACGAATGGATTTTTGATGCCATTCGCGCAGGTGCAGCATGCTATCTGCTCAAAGACACGCTGCCAGCCGACTTGGTGCGCGCCATTTGAGGGACAGTACAGGGCAATGCCTACCTCGACCCAGCCATCACCACGAAAGTCATGGCCACCATCACGAACGATGCACCAGTCGCCGCCACCCAACTTGCGGATAAATTAACTGCACACGAACTGGATGTGCTGCGTGTACTGGTGCGTGGCTTTAGCAATGCCGAAATTGCCAGAGTGTTGTGTGTTTCGGAAGGGACTGTGCGCAATCATATCAGTGCCATTCTTGCCAAATTGAACTTAACGGATCGGACACAGGCGGCGATTCTTGCGGTGAAGCATGGGTTCGGGTAGTGGTGGTTTGGGAGAAATTGCGCTATTTGTGCTATACTTTAATCTCCAAAGAGCGTCTATTTGCCAGTGTGATATATTGCGTGAGGGCATAGTTTGCGATGAAGACCTTCGGGAGGTGCACACAAAATTTATGTGTACTAGCGAAACTCGATGCGCACCTCCCGAAGGTCCGGCTCTATCTCGAAGCTCACAGTATGCCCTCACGTACGATTGCTTGGCAAACAGCGGTTTTCGGGGATTCTATCAAACGGATGAATACAGTTGGGAGCTTGCCTTTTCGTGAACAACTTTAGCGACAAAGTAAATTTAATCTGGGAGATTGCCGATCTACTGCGCGGTGACTACAAGCCGCGCGAATATGTCGACGTGATCCTACCGATGACGGTCTTCTATCGGCTCGACCTTGCCATTGCCGAAACGCGTGAGGCCGTGCGCCAAGCCTATGACACCTATGCATCTCGTCTGTCCGACCCCAGCGACCTGCTCAAGAGTGCGGCGGGTGACAGTGTTGTCTATAATACCTCGCAGTTTGATTGGCAGAGGTTGTTGGCAGCCCCTGATGACATTGCCCAAAATTTGGTGCATTACCTCAACGGCTATAGCCCCGATGTGCAGGATATCATTGAGAAGTTTGACTTCCGTCGTCAGATCAGCCGTTTGCAGGCATCCAAGTTGATCTATCCGGTCATGAAACAGTTTCTGGGCGTTGATCTCCATCCTGATAGTGTATCGAATGACGAGATGGGCTACATCTTTGAAGAATTGATCCGCAAGTTTAGCGAGCAGTATAACGAGACTGCGGGTGAGCATTTTACCCCGCGCGAGGTCATCCGCCTCATGGTCGAGCTTATTTTTGCCGAGGATGACGAGGTGCTACATGTGCCCAGCAAAATTCGCAGAGTCTATGATCCGGCCTGTGGCACAGGTGGCATGTTGACGGTTGCCAAGGAGTATATTGCCGAGCACAACCCCGATGCACAGGTCTATCTCTATGGGCAGGAACTCAACCCCAGCGCCTATGCGGTTGCCAAGGCCGATATGTTGCTCAAGGGCGAGGAATCGGACAACATCCGCTTTGGCAACAGCTTTAGCGAGGACCAATATCACGGGCAGGCCTTTAACATCATGCTCTCCAACCCACCCTTTGGCGTGTCGTGGAAAAAGGTGGAGCATGTGATCAAGCGTGAGCATGATCAGGGTGATGCGGGTCGCTTTGGTGCCGGCCTACCACGCATCAATGATGGGGCGTTGCTCTTTTTACAGCATATCCTCAGCAAGATGGACAGCAAAGAGGGGAGCCGCATTGCCATCATCTTCAACGGCTCTCCGCTCTTTACAGGTGATGCGGGCAGTGGGGAGAGCGAGATTCGTCGGTGGATTCTGGAGAATGATTGGTTGGAGGGGATTGTGGCCCTGCCCGACCAGCTTTTTTACAACACGGGCATCAGCACCTATATCTGGGTGTTGACCAACCGCAAGCGTGCGCAGCGCAGGGGCAAGGTGCAACTCGTCAACGCAGCGGACTTTTATCGGCGGATGCGCAAGAGCCTGGGCAGCAAGCGCAACCAGATTCAGTATCCGACCGAGGAGACGCCCAACGCACTCGACCAAATCAGCCAGATCGCACAGATTTATCGCAACTTTGATGGACCCAGTTTTGAGATTCCGGCGACTATGCTCTCTGTGTCTATGCAGAAAGATGAAACAGCAGGCTACGCATCGAGCGAGTTTAGCCGTGTCTACCCCACGCATCACTTTGGCTATCGCAAGGTGCGCATTGAACGACCGTTGCGGCTCAATTTTCAGGCCACGCCAGAGCGAATTGCGCGCATTGAAGATGAGAGCAGTTTTGCCAACCTGACCAAGAGCAGAAAGCGCGATGAGGCTGAACGAGCGGCGGATGAGGCGCAGGGACGAGAACAGCAGGGGGCCATTCGGCAGCTTTTGCAGACATTGCCCGACGACCTCATCAAGGACCGCGCTGACTTTTTGACCCTGCTCAAAACAACGGCCAAGAGCCATGCCGTCAAGCTCACGAAGGGCATGGAAAAGGCCATTGTCTCGGCCTTGAGCGAAACCGACCCCACCGCTGAAATCTGCTTTGACAAGGATGGCAAGCCTGAACCCAACAGCGACCTGCGTGACCACGAAAATGTGCCGTTGCCCGACCACGAGGCACTGGCAAGCTATACACCGGGCGATTCTTGGCTGGATGAGAAAGTGCCGCTGACCGAAGATGTGTGGGGCTATTTCCAGCGTGAGGTCAGACCGCATGTGGCCGATGCCTATATTGACCCCAATTTTACCGATGAGCGCGATAACAAGGTGGGACGTGTGGGTTATGAAATTAATTTTACGCGCTATTTTTATCGGTATGAGCCGCCGAGGGCGTTAGAGGATATTCAGGCAGATATCAAGTTGCTTGAAGGTGATATTATTGATTTGCTTTCTAAGGTGGCAAGACGATGAGCTATGATATTAAGTTCAATGCATATCATCAGTATATCCCTGTTAAAAATGCGCTTATCAATCGGATTCCGGCCCATTGGTCTGCAACTCGCCTAAAATTTCTCTTAGAGACGCCCTTACAATATGGTGCAAATGAATCTGCAGAAAGTACGGAACCGAACCAGCCTCGATATATTAGGATTACAGATATTGATAGCACAGGCAATTTACGTAGTAATACATTTCGCTCTTTACCTGAATCAGTTGCAGAGCCATACATATTAAAATCGGGAGATATGCTATTTGCCCGAAGTGGGGCAACTGTTGGGAAAACATTTCTATATAAGGAATCATGGGGGCGAGCTTGTTATGCGGGATATTTAATCAGAGCCAGTGTTGATCAGACGAAATTAATTCCTCAATTCTTGAAATATTTCTCACTCTCAGATGCTTATTTAGGATGGGCTTCAAGCGTGGAAATTCAAGCCACGATTCAAAATATTAGTGCTGAGAAATATGCAAATTTGACGATACCTCTTCCAGATTTATCTGAACAACACGCCATCGCCAACTTCCTCGACCGCGAAACCGCCACCACCGACACGCTCATCGCCAAAAAGCGCGAACTCATCGAGCGGCTGCAAGAAAAGCGCACGGCCCTCATCAGCCACGCTGTCACCAAAGGGCTGGACTCGACTGTGCCGATGCGTGATAGTGGCGTTGAGTGGATGGGGGAGATACCTGCGCATTGGGAGATCAAACGTATCAAACACCTCAGCTTTCTTGGTAACGGATCTACTCCTTTTCGACAGAACGAAACCTACTGGAAAAATGGAACGATTCCTTGGTTAACGAGTACCGTTGTGAATGATATGATTGTCCAACCTGCCACACAGTTTGTAACGGAAACTGCGTTAGCTGAATGCCATTTACCAGTCGTAGAACCCAACAGTGTACTTGTCGCAATTACAGGGCAAGGAAAAACAAGAGGAAAAGCTGCACTACTTCAATATCAGGCAACGATTAACCAGCATATGGTTTATATTAAGCCTAAAAGCTATCAATTGAACTCTGAATTTCTACAATTTTACCTGTCCAGTATGTACCAAATTCTTCGCTTCATCAGTGAAGGGACAGGAAGCACAAAAGGGGCCTTGACAGTGGAGCAGATATCGGAATTCCCTGTAGCATTACCACCATTAGATGAACAAGAGCTAATCGTGTTGAATCTTCAATCAAACACCAAACAATTAGATAAATTAAAAATCGCAATTAACAAGATGATTGAAAAATTACAAGAATATCGAATTGCGCTCATCTCTGCTGCTGTGACGGGTAAGATCGATGTGCGTGG
>JBCCFC010000488.1:0-9204 GCA_039029935.1 Chloroflexota bacterium | reverse complement strand
CAACAACTCTCTCGTATTCAGTCTGTTTCCAATAAAGCAAAAACATTTTAGCGCACTATTTAGTTTTTACTTGAATTCTTCATACCTAACTGTACCAGTGCTACATCGTTTAAATCATACTATAACGAACACAATAAAATACACGTACTCGGTGACGGCTATAACCTTTGTTTGATAGGCAGAAAAAAGTGAGCGTTTCAATAGCGCACTTTGACATGCGCCTTTCAATACGCTATACTTTTCTGCATCAATGTTGAAACAACTTTGTTCAACCATACAGCAATTGCCTGTATTCATAAGTGTGAAGCGTATGTTTTTAAACCGTGTCAATGAATTAGCGGATCTTGAAACCCGCTATCAGTCCAACCAAGCTGAATTTGTGGTATTATGGGGGCGGCGGCGTGTCGGCAAGACAAGTTTGGTGTGGGCGTTTTGCCAAGACAAGCCCTCCGTTTTCTACTTTAGCGAACGTGCATCAAGCGACTATTTGCTGCGTGAGTTTTCGCAAAAGCTTCGTGCAGTCCTAGAACCAGAGCATACCGCCAAGGTGGGTGAATTTGATGACTTTTCATACCCTGACTGGTATACGGCCTTTCAACAGATGGCAATATTGGCAAACAACCAACGCATTGTCATCGTTATTGATGAGTACCCATACCTAGCTGAAAGCGTTCCGGGTGTCTCAACGGCACTCCAGAAAGCGTGGGACTTACATCTCTCCAAAACAAATATTTTCTTTGTGCTAACAGGCTCGACCATCAGCTTGATGTCAAATCATGTGCTGGATGCGACTGCACCACTCTATGGACGACATACGTGGGCATTGGAACTAAAATCGCTGCTCATTTATGACATCCCACCGTTTTTGCCCCACTACACGGCCACACAATGCATCGAAACCTATGCTGTGCTTGGGGGTATGCCTGGGTATCTACAACAGTTTGATGACCAGCGTCCAGTCATCACCAATATCTCACGGCAAATCGTCTCTGTCAGCGGCTCTCTCTTTGGCAGTGCAAGACTCAATATCTTTGAGGAAATTTCTGACCCTGGTCTCCATCTAAGTGTGATTGAAGTCATTGCCAGTGGTGCGCATAAACCAGCGGACATTGGTCGCCTTGCCGCCATTCGTGATCGGGGTCAACTCCGACGAATTCTGTTACGGCTCAAAGAGGTGCGCTTGATAGAGGCCCGTGTACCATTAGATCGTGACCGAGGTCATCAGCGACAGCCAGGTTATTTCATTGCTGATCCCTATATCCGCTTCTGGTTTCGTTACATCAAGCCGCACATGCGCCTGTTAGAGATGCGCGAAGGTGAGCAGGTTGTGCTTGATGAAATTCGCAGCCAGTGGGGACTGTTGGTTGCCCCGACGTGGGAGGAGATTGCACGAACACATCTATTGCGGCAGAGTGCGCGCCGCCAATTACCCTTCTATCTCGAAGAAGTGGGTTCGTGGTTCTCGGCACAGGCACAGCTTGATATAGTGGGAATCAATCGCCGCGAGCGGCGCGTTCTCTTTGGTGAAGTCAAGTGGCAACGGCCTCCAGCAACCATCAAGACATTGGACCGCCTAATTACACAGTCGCAGAAGTGGCTGGGACGGGACCCCGATTGGGATGTATATTATACATTGTTTGCACAGTCATTTGGAGCGGAGTTAGAAAAGCGAGCGGCGGCTGAGGGGGATGTGTTTTTGTATACGCCGGAGGATGTTGTCTGATAAAACAAGGATTGATATGCCCACATAAATAATCGAATTTCTTTTGACATAAATTAACCCATAATTGCTTCACTTCGTTAGATAATTAATGTTCAATCTGCGCCCAACTATTCCAGTTATTTAGATACTGTCTCAAATCTTGCCCAGAACAAATAACCTCATCACCTGTATATGAAACATAGAGTGACAATACACCATTTTTATTCACAGAGCCGATGTCATACAGATCATGCAAATCCAATAATTCTTGGCGCGGAGCGACTAGAAAAGATTTCCACTCTTCATGTAGGCGATTTACAAATACATACCACGTTTCGGGTGCGCTTGGAATTCGTAGTTGGGACATTTTGAGCGTATATCGTGCGCTATATCCTTGCTGTGTATCAGTCGCATTGGTGGTTTTGACTTGGATACGGGTATGCAAACCATCGCTATCTCGGACAACAAAAATATCATCGCCAACATCCACTTCGGGAACGGCAACGTTGTAACCGCGAACGAGAAACTCGGCCATGACAACCATTTGACCAGCACGACCTATATATAAATTGGACAGTTTAGACATGAGAGAACACCATTTGAGGAATTTCTTGGTTACTCATTGGATCAAACACAAGCAGACCTGCTGTTTGCTTGGTAGCAACGTCAATCAATTCGCTGTCGGACAATCCTGTCAAAAGTACCCAGACCTGACGCCAGATTGCATCGGGGATTTGTTGCGAATCCAATCCTTTGTCAAAGCCAATAAAGACGCTTGATACACGAGGCTTATCTGGGTAATGCTCTTCTAGCCAGACTCGGCTTTTAGGTCTGGGACGAAAAACATAGCCATCTTTCTGGGTTCCCATATAAAGTGTTAGTTTTTCTGTGCTGTTCATAAAATACATACACCTCCTTTGTGGAAAAAATTATATAGTTGTGGTTCTACACCTGTGCAGAATAGCATAGAACAAAAAATCGGACAACCTAAGATGCATGTCTGTGCGGTTGATGGGGACAGGGTAACATTGTACAATAATTTAGGAATCCATTGGTGAATTCATTGCAAACTCAACCCGATGAAAGGTTACAAAACCAACCCTCATCTCATACACCCGCGCGATCTGTCGGTCTTGTACATCAGCCAGTGTCGTCAATCCCTGAAAGCGATATCCAACAGGGCGTGAAAGAATAAGCGTTGGGACAATCAGTACCAGTAGATTGGTGAAGCGAGTGCCGATATCTTTATTGCGTAGGAAGGGTGACGCCAATAATGCCACCAATGTCACCATCACGGCGGTGGTCACGAGCAGCGTCCCGCAGTTGGGGTGAATCGCCAGTCGAGACTCGCCCCCCTGTAAGCGACGCAGCCCTTCTTCGGCAGCACTCCGTAGTTCATCGGTGGTGCAACGGCCAATGATGCTAAAGCCGCTGGGATCGCTGTAGCCGCTAAACCGACGACCGGGTAGTTTGCGCACCAACATGTGCAGGGTGGCGTGTTCGAGCGCGTGGTGTTGACGAGTCTGGCGAATGGTGCGAGATAGAGCATTGAGCATAGAGAATCCTTAACTTTATAAAAGTAGTCTTTAACTTTTTAAGAGCGCACTCAACGAGGCTTTTGTCTCCACTTCGGGGTCAAAAACGTTAATTCCTTCTTGCTTGGCGGCGCGGAGCAATCGCTTATCACAACTCCATAACACAAGTCTATGTCCCTCAGTCTGTAAAACTTTATGCAAGTCCATTGCTAGACGAAAAATGTCGGTTCCATCTTCAACTGAGTATCTTTTGACAAGAGCACTTGCATCAAAAAAGTTCCATATCACATTCTCACTCCTCACGCGCTTCAATAATACTACGGCTTAACTCATTTGGCTGTAGTTTCGCTTTACGCATTTGCTGCTGTAAAGCCTCAGAACCAACAGGTTGAATATCAAGTAGAAGAGAACCAAATAACTCGTCCATTGTTTTTCTCAGTTGAGCTTTATTTACCCATTTGATAGACGGCATAAGGAGCGTTCTATCCGTTACTCCGGCAGAAGAAGGTTGAGACTCGTGTTTTGGTAAAGACTTCAACGCCTTACGTACCGTCAAAATTTCTGACTCAAGCCATCGTAGACGGCTTGTCAACTGTTGAACAGCGATTGCGTGACTCATTCACTTCACCCCTTATAAAAAATATGGGGCATGGACTATCATGCCCCAGTAATTAAATAGCGATAGTTAAAGGAGATAAATGACGATTTTTAGTGCGTATCTATATACTCACCTTGTCACCCTTTCTCCCCTTGTCGCCTACAACAACGCCTTCGCGCGCGCAACCACATTCTCAGCCGTCAGCCCATACTCCTGATAGAGCCGCTGATATGGGGCACTTGCGCCAAAGTGGTCGATGCCAATGATGTCGCCCTTGCTCTTATCGTTGCCAACCCAGCGTTCCCATCCAAAGGGGCTGGCTGCTTCAACGGCAACCTTGGCGACCCCTGCGGGTAGGACCTCTTGGCGATAGGCTTCGTCCTGTTGGCTAAAGAGTTCCCAAGAGACAAGGCTGACTACACGAACACCATGACCTTCTGCACTGAGCGTCTGCGCCGCCTCATAGATGATCTCCACTTCGCTACCGCTGGCAATCAAGATGACATCGACACCGTTGGGGGCGTTTTCATAGAGCACGTAGCCACCCTTGGCAACACCGCTGGCTGGGCCAAACCCTTCGGCATCACGGTCAAAGATCATGATGTCCTGACGGGTCAGTGCCATAACCGTTGGTCCAGAGTCGTTGAGTAATGCAGCGCGCCATGCTTCCGCAGTCTCGTTGGCATCGGCAGGACGCATGACGTTTAGATTCGGAATGGTGCGCAGTGCGGCCAGATGCTCAATTGGTTGGTGCGTTGGGCCATCCTCACCCAGCCCAATGCTGTCATGAGTGAGGACATAGATGACACGCTGTTCCATGAGCGCGGCCAGACGCATACTGGCGCGCATGTAGTCGCTGAAGACAAGGAATGTGCCACCCATTGGGATGACACCGCCGTGTAGTGCCATGCCGTTGAGGATACCCGCCATGCCATGTTCACGCACGCCAAAGTGCATGTTCTGTCCACCAAAACTGTCGGCTGACATAAAGTCAACGCCTTTGATGGTGGTCTTGGTGCTACCTGCGAGATCTGCGCTACCACCAACCAAGTTCTGGACTGCACCGGCAATGCTGTTGATCACCTCGCCGCCGCTGTTACGTGTTGCCGCCTTTCCTGGTCCATAGCTAGGAATCGTTTCCTCCCAGCCCTCTGGCAATCCACCACTGAGCATCTGTTGCAGTTCAGTCGCTTCGGCAGGATAGGCAGCAGCATAGGCATCCAGACGTTCTTGCTGTGCTGCTTCGAGTGCTGCACCGCGTGGCACAGCTTCTTGGTACAACGCGGCAACCTCGTCTGGGATGTGGAATGTCGTGTCGGTCGGCCAACCCATTGCTTCTTTTGTCAGCGCAATCTCAGCATCGCCCATTGCTTTGCCGTGAATGTCCGATGTGTCTGCCATATTGGGGCTACCATAGCCGATGATGGTTTTACAGCCAATGATGCTGGGACGTGGGTCCGCTTGTGCCGCTTTTACAGCCTCAGCCACTGCTGCGCCATCCATGCCATCAATCGACTGTACATGCCAGCCATAGCCGTCAAAGCGTTTGGCCCAATCCTCGCTATACGAAACTTCAGCTTTCCCATCAATGGTGATGTTGTTGTCATCATAAAGGTAGATGACCTTGCCCAATTTGAGATGCCCCGCAAGACTGGCCGCTTCACTGGCAACCCCTTCCATCAAATCGCCGTCACTGACAATGGCATAGACATGATGGTCGATGATCGTATAGTCAGGACGATTGAAGCGTTCGGCCAGCCAGCGTTCGGCAATCGCCATGCCAATCCCATTGGCAAAGCCTTGTCCCAGTGGGCCAGTGGTGGTTTCGACGCCAGGCACATGACCATACTCTGGATGGCCTGCGGTTTTGCTGCCCCATTGACGGAAGTTGCGCAGATCATCCAGCGAAACATCATAGCCTGTCAGGTGTAACATGGCATAGATCAACATGGAGCCATGCCCTGCACTGAGGACAAAGCGGTCGCGATCCATCCAATCAGGGTTTTGCGGGTTGTAGTTCATAAACTGTGACCAGAGCGTAAAGGCAACCTGTGCCATCCCCATTGGCATCCCTGGATGTCCAGAGTTCGCCGCCTGTACCGCGTCCGCAGCCAGCAGACGAATCGTATTGACGGCTTTGGCTTCTAATGCTGCATCAATTGGCATACTTGCAAAACCCATATTTGCTGATTCAGTTATCATTGATTTGAAATCCTTTTTATGACTTTGTTTTTTTAATACGACAGCGGATTGAGGAAGAGAACAGATTTTTCTCATGTGTGGAGACTTAAATCCGTTCCAATCCCAAATCCGTTGTCGTATTCCATAGGCTTATTTGCCTATCATTGTCCATTGTTCATGATTGGCTGTCAAGTACGCAGATTTACACAAGATATATCAGGACGCGGACAAACGCGGAAAAGTTTCATCAATGTGATTGTATCCGCGTTCGCCCGCGCTCGTCCGCGTCCCAAATTCTACAGTTCTGCTGCCCAGCGCGCGACAGCACGGCCAAAACGGGCCAACATCTCGTCACATTCTACCTCAGTAATGCTCAGTGGTGGTGAGAAAGACATCGCTGTCGATTGCGGCAACGCACGGGAAATGACGCCTTCCTCCAAGCAAAGGGACGCCAATTTTGGACCCAGTTTGCGACCTGGATCAAATGGCTCTTTGGTCGCTTTATCTGCCACAAACTCAATGGCGGCAATAAGCCCTACACCGCGAACTTCACCCACCAATGGGTGATCGGCAAAGGTTTCACGCAGACGGCGTTGGAAGTATGCTCCGACAGTGGCAGCGTTCCCGACTAAGTTTTCCTCCTCGATGATGGCAAGATTTGCCAGCCCAGCCGCCGCAGCCACCGGATGGCCGGAGTAGGTATAGCCATGCGAAAAGGCTCCAATGGACGGCGATGACTCGAGCAGAACATCCCAAATATCACCGCTGATGAGTGAGCCAGACATCGGAATATAACCGCTGGTCAGCCCCTTGGCGACAGTGACAATATCCGGTGTGATATCAAAATACTCAGAGCCAAACATGGTTCCACAACGACCAAAGCCACAGATGACTTCATCAGCAATCATGAGTACATCATATTTACGCAACACTTCCTGAATGGCCTTGAAGTAGCCCTTGGGTGGAACAATGACGCCACCAGCCCCCATGATTGGCTCGGCGATGAAGGCACCTACGGTATCTGGCCCTTCGGCGATGATCATCTCTTCCAGTTCGCTTGCCAGTTGTGCACTGTATTCTTCTTCGCTCATGCCCGGCTTGGCATTGCGATAGTAGTGCGCCGCGCTGACATGGCGAATCATTGGAAGCGGGATATCAAAGGCTTTGTGCAGAGAGTCTAGCCCCGTCAGCCCAGCGGCAGCAACGGTCACACCATGATAGGCGCGCCAGCGTGAGATGATTTTCTTTTTGTCAGCGCGGCCACGCAGATTATTATAGTGCCAGACAATTTTGACATTGGTGTCGTTGGCATCAGAGCCGGATTGCCCAAAGAAAACGTGACTCATATTGCCCGGTGCCATAGAGACAACCTTATCGGCCAATAGAATGGATGGCTCGTTGCTCATGGACGCAAATGAGTGATAATAGGCCATCTTGTTGGCCTGCTCGGTGATGGCATCCACAATGGATTGACGTCCCCAGCCGACATTGACACACCAAAGCCCGGCCATACCATCGATATATTCTCGCCCATAATCGTCGGTGATGTAGATGCCGTTGGCTTTTTGCATCACGGTGGGACCTGTCTCCACGTGGTCGGCGATGCTGGTAAATGGATGTAGAACGCGGTTGCGGTCTAGGTTGGCAATGTTTTCTGTAAATGTTGTACTCATGATTTTTTCCTTTGTTGCTTACGCTAATATCTGCGCTTGTTCGCATTCTTAGTTTGACAGTGACGCTTCCCATCTGATCAATGCACGACCAAAGCGCGACAACATCTCATCACACTCAGCCTCAGTCATCACCAGTGGCGGCGCCAGCGAGATAGCCGTCAAATAGGGCAATGCCCGCGCAATCAACCCCTCTTCCATACAGAATGCAGCCATTTTGCCCGCCAGCGCAAGATTCAAATCAAATGGTTCTTTGGTTGCTTTATCAACAACAAACTCGACGGCGACAGCCATGCCTTTGCCACGCACATCACCGACATAAGGGCGGTCCGCAAACTCCTCACGCATTCGCCGATGCAAGTATGCCCCCATTGTGGCGGATTTCTCGACCAGATTTTCACGCTCAAAAATCGCCAGGTTTGCCAATGCTGCCGCTGCTGACATCGGATGTCCGGAGTGGGTGTATCCATGCGCAAACGCACCAAACGACGGCGAGCCTTCCACCATCACATCCCAGATTTCGTTGCTCACAAATGCACCTGACATGGGCATATATCCACTGGTCATCCCCTTGGCAATGCTCACAAGGTCGGGTGTGATGCCAAAAGACTCTGAGCCAAACATAGTTCCACAACGACCAAACCCGCAGATCACCTCGTCGGCAATCATTAGCACATCATACTTGCACAGCACCGCTTGGATTGCCTGGAAGTAGCCTTTGGGTGGCGTGATGACACCACCAGAGCCAATCATCGGCTCGGCAATAAAGGCCCCCACCGTGTCTGGCCCCTCGTCGAGGATCAACTGCTCAAGCTCATCTGCCAAATGTGCGCTGTATTCTTCTTCGCTCATGCCAGCCTCAGCGTTGCGATAATAGTAGGGTGTGCTGACATGGCGAATGAACGGCAGTGGCACATCAAACCCATTATGCACCGACGCCATCCCCGTCAAGCCTGCCACCGCAATCGTCACCCCATGATAGCTGCGCCAACGCGAGATAATCTTCTTTTTTTCTGGCCGCCCCAGCACGTTGTTATAGTACCAGACCAGTTTGATGATGGTGTCGTTGGCGTCGGAGCCAGACTGTCCAAAGAAAACGTGGCTCATGTTGCCGGGGGCAATCGGGACCAATTTATCGGCCAACTGAATGGATGGCTCGTTGCCCATTGATGAAAATGAATGGTAATAGGCCATCTGATGCGCCTGCTCGGTGATCGCATCTATAATCTCGTGGCGACCCCAACCCGCGTTGACACACCATAGCCCGGAGATGCCATCAATATATTCCTTGCTCTGATTATCCGTGACATAGATGCCATTGGATTTCTGCATCACTTTGGGTCCCGTATCTAAGTGGCTTGCAATGTGGGTGAATGGGTGCATCAGACTGTTTCGATCCATGTCGGCAATCGTTGTTGCCCCTGTCGTACTCATGATTTTTCCTTTGTTGATGATTTTGTTCTTCTTCGCAGCTAGTAAACGTGTCTGCGCGAACCATGTCTCTAAATATCTCTACAT
>JBCCFC010000487.1:0-9213 GCA_039029935.1 Chloroflexota bacterium | reverse complement strand
TTTCTAGTAGGTCTGTACGGTCCTCGGCCAAACGATCAATATTGTTGACCAAATCAACAAGTGCAAACTCACGGCTCAGTTCTCGCGGGAATGATGTCTTCTTGCGAAAGTCGAATGTGCGATTGCCTAGAGAGAGCAACCCATGCCGCTTATGGTTATAGACAATGGTTTGGTTATAAAGTTGGGTCGCACCAATGCCCAACGCATTATACATATTTGGCGATGTGATCAGAAAACGGTCATCATTTAAAAAGGCACGAATCAACATTTGCTCATCGGGCGGCGCAAATCCAAAGGCTGTTTTCTTTGGATAATAATAGAGACCCTGCGACAGCTTAACAAGGGTTCCGTCTGTCAGCAATTGCTTCAAATGGCGGTCAACCGCATTCGACCATCTCGCCAACCCTTTGCGTTGGTAGACCTGCCCAGGCCGTAGCTTTTTTTTGAATTGATCAAGTTTTTTCACATCCGCCTCTCACAATTACATGTTTCAAGAGCCAATCATATGTTCTTCTTTAGAGTATATCAACAGAAGATAATATTTGCAAATATTTTGCTCTAAAATTCATGCAAATATTACAAACGAATCGTCGTGTTGCAGGTCTCTTGTAAGACAGTTGAGTCAGCTCAATCTACTGCTTATACGGATCCGCCGCATCCCGCAACCCATCTCCAATAAAGTTAAAACATAACACCGTCACAATCACAAAAGCGGCGGGAATCAACAACCAAGGGCTTTGTGAAAGGGCGCGGACATTTTGTGCATCTTGCATGAGGACACCCCAACTGACGGCTGGTGGGCGAATGCCAATTTCCAGAAAGCTGAGTGCGGTTTCGCCCAGAATCATGCCGGGGACGGCGAGGGTGAGGGTGACGATGAGGTAGCTGGCAAAGGAGGGGAGCAGGTGTTTGAGAATGATGTCAAAGTCGCTCATGTTGGAGATGCGGGCGGCCATCACAAAGTCGGCCTCGCGCAGTTCGAGTAGCTTGCCACGCACGGTGCGCGCCAAGGTTGTCCAGCCGACGGTGGCGAGGACGATGGTGATGCCAAAGTAGACTTGCACCGAGGTCCATTGGGGTGGCAGGGCAGCGGCCAGTGCAATCCACAGTGGGATGGTGGGGATGGAGATGACAAACTCGATGATGCGTTGGATCACAAGATCGGTTGTGCCACCAAAGTAGCCTGAGATGCCGCCGATGATGCAGCCAAGCACAAAGCTCATCATGACACCGATAAAGCCGATGGAGAGCGAGATGCGTGAGGCGTGAATGGTGCGCGAGTAGACATCGCGGCCAAATTCATCCGTGCCAAAGAGGAAAAGCGTTGCGGGTTCATCCACGCCAAGGATGCGCAGATTGCCAGCAAACAGCCCCCACACTTCATAATCACTGCCTTGAACAAAAAGCTTGAGGGGATAGCGCATACTGGTATCCTCGGTATAGACGCGCTGGAGCGTATCCATATCCAGCGTCTGCTCCATTTGATAGACAAAAGGTCGCAAGTAGAATTGACCCGCCTCGTCAAAAAAGTGGATGGCGGTGGGTGGCGAAGAGGCCGCAGAGGCGAACCGTTGCTGGTAGTCGTTGACCGAGAAAAACTCGGCAAAGATTGCCATGAAATAGAGCAGTAACACGATGGCTGTGGCAAAGAGTGCGAGTTTGTGGCGACGAAACTTGCGCCAGACCAGTTGCCATTGGGAGGCCAGATAATAATCTTCGTCGCGGGTTTCAGTTCTATTTGGTTTCCGATTAATCATGGATGCTTTCCTGTGTTATCTTAATTGGCACTGCGTTCCATCCGAATGCGTGGATCAACGATCACCAGCAGAATGTCGGATACAGTTGTGCCGATGACGGTAAGCACGGTCAAGAAGAGTAGGATGGATGCCGTCAAAAATGTGTCCTGTGTAATCAATGAGCGTAACAGCATTGGCCCTGCTGTTGGCAAGCCGAGCACAATCGCCGTAATCGCACCACCGGAAATCAGCGAGGGGAAGAGCCATGCTAGGTTACTGATGAGTGGGTTGAGGGCGATACGCACGGGGTATTTGAAGAGGACAGCCAGCTCGTGAACACCCTTGCTTCGTGCGGTGACGACATACTGCTTTTGTAGCTCATCGAGCAATGTTGCGCGCAGGATGCGGATTAAGCCTGCTGCGCCGCCCGTGCTGACCACGAGGATCGGTATCGGCAGATGCTTGAGTAAATCCCAGACGCGTGCCGAACTCCACGGTGCGTCTAAATACTCTGTCGAGAATAGCCCACTAAGATTCAGACCAAAATATTGAAAGGCAAAAAAGAGTAGGACCAAGGCCAACATGAAATTGGGAATTGCCAACCCCAAAAAGCCTATGGTTGTAAACACATAATCACCAACCGAGTATTGATAGGTCGCCGAGTAGATACCTATGGGGATGGCGACGGCATAGGTGACAAATGCGCTGATGATGGCGATTAAGAAGGTCAATGCCAATCGCTGACCAATCAAATCGCGCACAGGTCGTTCCCAATCATAGGAATAGCCAAAGTTCCCCTGCATCACCGCACCCAGCCACTTAAAATAGCGTTGGTAGAGTGGCAAGTCAAGCCCATATTGCTGACGAAGGGAGTCAATCATCTCCTGGCTGACATTGCCACCAGCCTGCGCCTCTAGGCGCGAGATCAGGACCGAAAGATAGTCACCAGGCGGTAATTGGATGATGATAAAGGTCACAATCGACACCATCCATAACAAAAAAAACATATAGATCAAGCGTTGTGTTAGATAACGGGCCATGAGCCACTGATTCCTTTTGAATGCTTTATGCGTTGATACCTATGGGCAACCCATTGATGAGATGATTGTAAACGCAAGTCAAAATATTGTCAACAATCTACATTTGACAGGTATATGATTTTGCTGTACAGTATGTAATGTCGATTATAAATATAAATTATCAAATGATCAACCAGTTATAATTGACAAACCTATAATCTTCACAAAAAGAACTGTGTTTTTTTGATTATGACGAAGGAGGAATCCAATGTTCCGAACTGCAAAGTTTATGGCGGTCTTGCTGGTCATCGCCATGCTGGTCAGTGCATGTGGTGGTGGGGCAGCACCCGCGCCTGTGGCTGAGGAAGCAGCGCCAGCAGAGGAAGCATCAACAGAGGAAGCATCAACCGATGAATCGGCAGAAGCGGCTGACGACAGTATGGCCGACAGCGCATCTCCCTATCCACAACAGTATGCAACCATTGATGCCTACACGGAGGCCACAGGTAGTAGCATCGAGGGCTTTGGCGAAGCACCCATGCTGGCAGAGAAGGTTGCCGCTGGTGAGATGCCAGCTGTCGAAGAACGGCTACCAAGCGAACCCGCTGTCATTGATCCGCTAGAGTCAGTGGGTGTCTATGGTGGTGAGCTTGCGGGTCCATCGACAAACCCCACCTGTTGTGGTTGGGATGTGCTGGAAATGCGCTTGCAAAAGCTCTTTACCATTGACACGGACCTGAACACGATCATTCCCAACATTGCCAAGGGGATTGACATTTCTGATGATCAGACCGAGTTCACCATCCACTTACGCGCAGGTCACAAATGGTCGGATGGCGAGCCATTTACCTCGGAGGATTTCCGTTTCTACTTTGAAGATGTCATTTCAAACGAAGAACTGACGCCTTCTCCACCTGGGCTGTGGACAGCCAGTGGTGAGTTGGCACAATTTGAAATCATTGATGAGGCAACCGTCAAATTTACCTATGCCGAACCCAAACCCAGCCTGATTGTTTCCTTGGGTTCAGAGGTAGGCAATCGTGGTTTCCGTCCAGCGCACTACTTCCAGCAGTTCCATATCGACTATAATCCAGATGCCAATGAGTTAGCAGCAGAGTTGGGTTTTGAAGATTGGATACAAATGTTCAACTCAAAGATGACACCCTATAACTTTACATGGAATTTAGGTGCGGAAACCGATGCCTATGCGCCAACGCTAAACTCATTTGTCTTTGCCAGCGAGGATTCATTTGGCAACAAGCTCTATGAACGCAATCCATATTTCTTCAAGGTCGATTCGGAGGGAAATCAGTTGCCCTATACCGATACACTGCGCCGCATTTTGGTCGAGGACCTTGAGGTGCAGGATTTGAAGGGGATTGCAGGCGAGTATAGCCACTATGGTTGGGGGCAGTTGTTGAGTGTGCCGACCTATCGTGACAATGAAGAGGTGGGCAACTATCGCACCGCACTGGTGACTTATGATCGGGGTAATGAGTATGTCTTCATGTTCAACTTCACCACTGAGGATGAGGTTCTGCGTGAGATTTTCTGGGATGTGCGTTTCCGACAGGCCATGTCACTGGCAATCAACCGTGAGGAGATCAACGAGTTGGTTTACTTTGGACTGGCGACACCTTCACAGGCAGCACCGCCACCCAGTTCTCGCTACTATCAGGATTGGATGAAGGACCACTATGCGGCCTATGATGTTGAGCAGGCCAACCAGCTTTTGGATGAAATGGGCTTAGACGAGCGCGATGCCGATGGTTTCCGTCTGCGTCCTGATGGCGAGACACTCTTTATCAACTTGCAGGTTTCTGTACCGGAAGAGGCATGGCAGAAGATCGGTGAATTGACCGCTGACTATTGGAATGCGGTCGGTGTCAAGACCAACTACAAACTCATTGAGATCGGTCTCTATCGAGAATTGCGTGATGGCAATCAGGTCGATGTAGCGGCATGGGGCTATGATGTGACAGACCTTGGTGATATTGGCAATGGCCTGACAAACCTGCGCCCAGACTGGGGCGCACGATCGTCGGGTGTGTTGTGGCAGGACTGGTTTAACAGTGATGGTGAAGAGGGTGAAGAGCCACCTGCGGAGATTATCGAACTTTGGGAGATGGGTGAAGAATTCTTGGCCTTACCTTATGGTTCAGCAGAGCAGATTGAGCTAGGCACAAAGCTCTACGAACAGCACTTCCAAAATATGTACATGATTGGTACCATTCAATATCCACCACAACCGCTACTCTTCAAGAAGAACCTGCGCAACACACCACCCAATGACACCGAAGGTCTTTGGAGTTGGAGCTATCGCCAGTGGGTGCAGTTCTTGCCAGAGCAATGGTATTATGAGGAATAGTTGAACGCAAACGGTTCGTGAGCGTGTAATTTTAGCGATTAGTAGTAGGCCAGTATTCAGAAATCAACAGATCGATGACTGAATACTGGCCTACTTTTGTTGACCTGAAAGCTGACGGCTGATTAGCTGAAAGTTTTTTTGCAGAGTCATCAGTCTTCTCACTTAGGAATAGCAATCGTTGCCAAATTTGGAGGGAGAGGTGTAGGCCCATCCCACGTTTATCCCACGTTTGTTTGCTATAATCGTGTTCAAATGATAGGCTTATCCTACATCTATCTCACATTTGTTTGCTATAATCATGTTCAAAATGTAAAGTAGAGAAACTGTACCAGGAGTAAGATATGCAAAAAATTATACTACAACACGCAACACCTGATCTGTTTTCTGTGAAAACAATCCAAGAATTCTATGCTCAATTCCCTCACGAAGCCGTTGATCCAAGAACGGATGACAGTATTGAAAGCGCCTTAGAAGAAAGAAACGTCTTTATCTTTAGTGATAGTAACCGACAAATGAAGGGCGTTGTTATGACGTACACAGGCCACCACACGAATAACGGTGAATATGCTGAACTTGGAGGCAACCGAATTGTGCCTGAACTGCATGGATTTGGCCTTCTGACGTTTGAACATTACATTAGAATACTAAGCGAGATTATCAAACGAATCGAAATGAATCGTTCGATAGATGAGCTTATATTCAACGTTGATACGCTAAGTTATTTAGTACAAACTGGTCCCAAACTGAGGCAGCTTGGATTTACTCACGTACCACGTACAGATACACACCATTATCCGCATATCAAGAATCCCTATGAGCAGGAAGCTAGCATCTATTTTGTCATGACGCTAGACCTTTTGCGTCGTCAGATATCGTCATATGCCAAAGATTTTTTGCAGAGAATAGCCAAGTTAGCGTATCAGGGAGATGATCTAGAGGGACATTGGATCCTTCTTAATCACAGAGCAAGAGAGGAATCGATAGCCATGAAACTGGAGTTGGATATTCTTTCAGACGACTCCAAATTACAGATTTTAAATCAATTAGCCCAAGATGGCCTTCCATTCCAAAAACAGTAATCTTATGAGACGCACTTTCTTACGTTTCCTGAATAGATTCCACAAAAAACCGTTGGCGAAAATTCTCACTGGTACTACTGGCGATGACGCGCCTGCTCCATTACAAAAAATAAAACAGAAAATCTTTGCACCATGGCAGAGCGAAACGCGTCACCAACAGATGCAGGAGCTAACCGGAAGACACCAGGAATCAAGTACTATCCAACAACAGACGAATCGTCGCTTCCTTCTTGCATCGGTCAATATGGGAATAGCAGGTGTCAGCTTGCTCTTTCTGCCATTGCTTTGGCTTACCGTACCTATTCTCCTCTATACTACGCTCCCATTTCTCAAGAATGCCTATAATGGGTTTATGAAGGATCGCCGCGTGAATGCCCACGTTCTCGATATCATCGAAATAGTAGGTGTGGTCGCAAGCGGCTTTTTTTTGGTAGGCACATTTCGCATCTGGTGGATTACATTGAGCCGCAAATTAATGTTCCAAAGCGAAAATCATGCCAAGAATAATCTATCAAACCTCTTTGGTGAGCAACCACGAACGGTTTGGGTAATCACAGACGACGGTACGGAAGTTGAAATTCCATTCGCTCAGTTGCAGCATGGTCATAAGATGATGGTGAGTGCAGGACAGGTAATTCCAGTTGATGGCATCATCGTCGAAGGGGTCGCTTCAATTGATCAACATCGATTGACTGGAGAATCCCAACCAGCAGAAAAAACGATTGGTGACGCTGTTTTGGCTTCCACAGTTGTCTTGGCTGGCCGAATTCAGATTCAGACAGAGCGGGCTGGCACAGAGACCGTTGCCATGCAAATTAGTCAAATCCTTGAACAAACAGCTGAATATAAAGATTCTCTGCAATCACGCGGGGAGATGATTGCAGACAAAGCGACCCTACCGACACTTGGTATGTTTATTCTTTGTCTGCCTTTGGGGAGCAGCAGCGCGCTGGCGGTTCTCAGCAACATCTTTGGCTACAAGATGCGCCTCTTTGCCCCGGCAAGTATGTTGGCCTTTCTGAATCAGGCTTCACAGCAGGGTATCCTCATCAAAGATGGGCGCTCGCTGGACCTATTACGCGAGGTAGATACGGTCATCTTTGATAAGACCGGAACACTCACCTTAGAAGAACCTACCGTTGTCCAAATTTACCGAAGCTGCATGGCTGAACAAGATGGGATAGCGGAAGACGAAATCCTCTGCTATGCGGCGGCGGCTGAAGCAGGACAGGCCCATCCGATTGCTCGGGCAATATTGACGGCCGCCCATCAACGTCAACTGCAATGGCCTCAGTTTGAAGACGCCAAATATGAAGTGGGGTATGGCATTCAAGTGACGCTCCCTAGTCAGTTGATTCGGGTAGGTAGTGACCGATTTATGGAAATGGAAAATATCTCTATTCCAACTGCCATCCAAACTATCCAGACGCGCTGTCATCAATTGGGGCATTCGCTGGTTATGGTTGCCTGTAATGATACGTTAGTGGGGGCAATAGAACTCCATGCCACAATTCGTCCCGAAGCCCAAGCCTTGGTCATCGACTTGCACCGCCGGGGGATGACTACCCATATTATCTCCGGTGATCAAGAAATGCCAACAAAACAGTTGGCTCAAATGCTGGGAATTAAACATTATTCAGCGAACACTTTGCCGGAAAATAAGGCCGACTTGGTGGCGGCATTGCAAGAGGATGGCAAGTCTGTTTGCTTCATCGGTGATGGCATCAATGATTCGATTGCGCTCAAAACAGCCAATGTCTCCATTTCTATGCGTGGTGCCACAACTGTTGCCACCGACATGGCACAGATTGTCATGATGGATGGCACACTAAATCAAGTGTCGCATTTGTTTGATATGGCTCGACGCTTTGAGAGCAACATGAAGACGAATCTCCTCATTGCCACCATTCCTAGCATGATTTGCCTCGGCGGTATTCTCTTCTTTCATTGGGGTGTGCTGGTCGGCTCCCTGATATCTGGAGGAGCAACCTTTGCTGGGCTTGGCAACGCTATCCTGCCATACCTAAACAACACCAAAAATGAAAATTAATTTATACAAACGACTGCCAGTGATTCGGGCAAAAATACAAGAACGCGCCGCGTCATTTTAAGAAAGCTCCAACCGAAGAAGCATCTCCATCGCATCAGCTTCCGATGGGGCTTGCAAAATGTTGTTTTCTGCAAAATCTTCGGCATGTGGATAACCAGATTGTCGTATCCGTTCAGCAGCTTTCTCAAGATCATAGTCGGTATGCATCATCTCTACATCATCACCAATCAACAACCAACTGGCACCCGTTTGTCCAAAAGGCATGCCAACACTTCCGGCATTGACAACGCGAATACCGCCTATCATCCGATCAAACTGCATGTGGGTATGCCCACAGACGACCAAGGATGCGGAGATAGGGGCAAACGTTGGTGCGATTTTCTCTTCGGGCGTCAATCGGGTAAAAACAGTCACATCACTATTGGGTGTTGCATGACAAAATAATACGGTTCCCAGACCGTTTATCTCGATTTCATGTGTTTCTGTCCAACTGGTAATAAATTGTTTATGCTCAGTCGTCAGCACCTTTGCCACCCAATACGCTTCCTCGTCTGCCAGTTCTGACAGGCCACCTGGTGTCTGACCATTGATATGCCTGATGACCTCTGATTCTGCATTTCCTCGAATGAAATGTGTGGGAATATCGACCGCTTGCAATAAGGTCAGTGTTTCAGACGGCATAGGGCCAGCCACAACGTCTCCGCCAACAAGCAAATGATCGACCGATTTGTCGTCGATATCTTGAAGCACAGCCTCAAGCGCGGGCAGGTTCCCATGTATATCATAAATTGCTGCAATTCGCATCCAATGTTTCCCTATAGCTTATGGAATAGCGATTATTTACAGCAATTCCCGCAGAACAGATGTGGCGCTCAGCCAGAAGGCTCGGACTTGGATTTAGTGTAAAAAAGAAAAGAATATTCACAAAAATCCCCGAATACAACATAAGACAGTTCTTGAA
>JBCCFC010000486.1:0-9219 GCA_039029935.1 Chloroflexota bacterium | reverse complement strand
GTGATCTGTTTGATGACTGGTTGCTCAAATCTACTTGCTCGTTTAACTTGCGTGGACAGGTGAACTGCCCTATTCACGCTTCAAGCACTTGCTTGCTCCGCCTGCATCGCTTCTATCCACCGTAGAAAACGTGTACGCATTGATGCAGCGGATTCGATACCTTCGTGGACTGGTTCTTCGGTGATCAATGGGCGTGGCAGTGCTGAGAACGGCTGACCCTGATACGCACCGATCCCCGTTTCAACGATAGCATCTTCTGTTTGGATGGTCAGCCCTAAATCATCCGCCAAAATCTGGGCCGACTCCTGTGCACGTTGAAGCGGCGATGCATAAAGCGCATGGAATGGTCCTCGTGTACGCAAGACCTGAGCTACCTGCTCAATTTGTATTCTGCCTGTCTCACTCAAGCCAAAGCCGGGCAGACGACCATAGACAATGCCTTGCGGGTTATGGACTTCACCATGACGAACAAAATAGAGTGTTAACATAATCGTTTATGCCACCTGTAATTCACCGAGTGACTTCTCACCCAGTTCGATACGTGAATTTTTCGGACTGAGAATACGACCATACCCATTCCAAAGCCTAAATCCAAGCAAGTCCAACAGTTCTTGCGGCGCATTTTGTAAGACCTCTGGGTCTGTGCCTACCATCAAGTTTTCCTGCTGGCGGAACATGGGCGCACAGAAATAGGAAAGTGCCCCTAAGCGCGGCTGGTCGCTTACATTCGCCCCCGTACTGTGCCAGAGACGGCCTTCAAAAATCATCGCTGTCCCGGCGGGTCCTGTACCCGGCAACCAATTGGCATCTTCATCCAGTATCGAATCCGGCTGACGCCCCGACAGATGGCTTCCGGGCACAACGCGTGTTGCACCATTTTCGTCTGTGAAGTCGGTCAACATCCACATCACATTACAGGCGACAGCGGGTGGCATCATCTCTGGTCGTGTGGTCTCGTCCTTCTGGAGGTGATTGCCACGAAAGTTAGCTCGTGTCATCGAGCCGGGCTTGACCACCGGATGTCCGCTGGCTGTAGACATTGGCATCCACCACTGATCCGTATGCATTTCGATGATGCCACCCGGATTGGCGATGTTGGCTGTAAAGCTCGACAACAGATATTGCTCGCCCAATACATGCGCCACCAATTCACGCATCCGCGCATGGAGCAACAAATCGCGGAACACCTGCCCCTTGTTCACCAAAAACCAGAGCCGTTGATTGACCCCGCCCTGTGCTGGACCCGCATCGCGATAGGCCACATCTTGTTCACGTTCTGCCGCTGCCTGCTCTGCCAAGCGAGTACGCAAGGCGGTTACTTCCTCATCCGTCAGCGCATTGGCAAGCAGACAATAGCCAAATTCGTCCAAGTTGGCTTTGTTTTGTGCCATATCTGTGGTTGGTTGTGGTAAATGCTGTGACATGAGAACTGCTCCTTTGTGTATCACCGTAAATATAGATATTGTTGCATTTTATTATATCGCACATATGAGCGATAGTCAAATGGCTCAATTTTGTCTGATGGTTTGCAATGAAGTACAATAGGTCGCACAGGTTTTTGTGCTATGGGTTGATGATGCCCAGCGTCGTTGGAAAGGAGTAAAGTATGTATACAGATGGTGTATCAATGGATGTATCAAATAATATTGGTATGTATAGCAATAATGGTGCTGTCAAAAAGAATGAAATACCAAAAATCGTGCCGACGGATGAGTTGATGGATGAACTATGGGCTGTCGCTCAGGAACGCAATGGCCGCGTCTATCGGCGCATGATGAAACAGTTGGATTGGACGGTTGCCAGCGAGGAACAGCTTCGCAAGGCCATCGGTATCACACTCGGATATGTGGATTTAAGACAGGCAGATTATCTCTCTCAAATTGCCATTGAGAGATTCCCAGATAGTCAATCTTTTGCGAGTGTACGAAAGTTATTTGAAAAACAACCCACATTGAAACCTACCAAGCGCAGAGGACCTCGTAGTACGCCAGGAGCCTTCAAAGCATCTATGGAATGGATAAGCGAACATAACGATGACTATGAAATTGGGCATTGGTTGGCGGTAAACAATGGTACATTGATTGCTGATGCATCAACATTAGACGAGTTGGATGAAATCGTGGACGCCTTACTTGGTAAGGAACTTTTAGCGAGTGATACACTTGTATATAAGGTAATTTCATAATGGCTGAAACTTTACCACTAGGACTGGATACGTTTGCACGAGGTGCAATCGAGTATCTTGACCACTATAAAGATGATACAACAGCACGTATTGTTATCAATGTCTATTTAGCGGACTATCATACAGCCACTCCGTTTATTGTTGATACGGGTGCGCCTTGGTGTATTTTAGATCCAATGGTATTTGCGAAGGTTGCTCATTATGCCGAGCCGCTAGACATGCAGGTATTGCCAATGAGCATCCGAGGCATCACATATCAGGGTTCCCTATATCGTTTACCAATGCGTTTTGATGCACTTATTGGAGAATCACAGGATATTGCAGCAACTGTCTTTGTCCCCGACCTACACCCAGATGACCAATGGCGATTCCCCAACTTTATTGGATTGGATGGCTTTCGCAACCGGATTCGCTTTGCCGTCGATCCAGCCAGCAACCTATTCTATTTTGGTGAATTGATGTAACCACAAACACAACCAGAGGAGACATAACTAATGAACACACAGGCCAACCGTCCAAACATCCTGCTCACCACCACCGACCAGCAATGCTTTGACGCGGCTGGCGATGCCACCCCTTCCTTCCTGCGCACACCCTATTTTGACAACCTCTGTCGTGAGGGTATCTTCTTAAAATGTGAACCATTTGCCCACACAACACGTTTAGAACGTAAATAACAGGTACAAGGGTACAAACCCATAACACCGCGCTGATCTTCTTTGGGACACCTCTCTGTTCGTTGCACTCTGCGGTTTTTTCATCAAGGTATTGGATACGATGAGTAAAATTCAAGCGGATGCTGCTCAACCCGTTTGGGTCGATGGGCAAGCAATCAGGACGGACGAAAAAGCGTTGTCTAGTGAGGTGGCGCAGGGGACCCAACCGCCTGCGGGCCAGCAAATCACAGCAGGTGATGTTCAGCAGAGTGTGGCGACAGCGGTGGGCAGTCACATTATCCAGAATGTCTATATCGGTGTGCCGCTATCGCCAGAAACCGAACAACGCACGCAGCAACGTATGCCCTTGGATGACGTTGCCGTACAACAAAAGAGGACAGTTGACCCGTCTTTAACGACGCCAAACAACACGCGTTCTGTGGATACGCAGGATGATGTCCTCAAAACGGACCTGTTGGAAATGCCCCATGTGCCGTCTTTGTTTGGCCGAGAGCATGAGCTTTCCTTACTCCAGACTTGGCTACTCCATGACAACTGTCGCCTTTGTTCCATTGTTGGTGTCGGCGGTGTGGGCAAAACTAGTCTCGCGGCGCGGTTTATATCGTCACTCTTGGCTCCAGACAACTCATGGGTAAGCCCCAAGCATCAGCCAATAAACAACCAACCGTTTACCAAAATCATCTGGCGTTCACTGCTCAATGCGCCACTCATCAGCGACACGTTGCAGCAAATCATCGGGTTCTTGGCCGACGAACAGCAACCGAAAATGCCAACACAGTTGGATGGGCAACTCCGGCTCTTGATACACCTTCTACAGCAGGAACGAGCGTTGTTGATTCTCGATAATGTCGAGAGCATCATGCAGGTACACCAAGGGGTGCAGGGCTACCGTGCGGGGTATGAAGGCTATGGTCAGCTCATTCAGCGTGTCTCCGAAAGCCATCACCACAGTTGTCTTCTGTTTACCAGCCGCGAATGCCCGCAGCGATTTACACGACTTGTACGTGAGCGTTCAAACATCCACTTACTCCAACTAGAAGGCTTGCCCGATGAGGCTGCCCAACAGGTATTGACGCAACAAGGGTTGAACAGCGACCAAACACAAAATGCACCCTTGATTCGTTCCTATGCGGGTCATCCCCTGGCGTTGAAACTGGTCGCCGAAACCATTGAAGAATTCTACTTTGGCGATGTCGATGCCTTTCTTGCCGAAGACACGCTCATCTTTGGCGATATCCGACAGGTCTTGGATCAGCAGTTTGCGCGGCTTTCTGACTTAGAACAGGCACTGGTGACATGGCTTGCCATTGCACGAGAGCCGCTTTCCATCCAACAGTTGACGGGGCATTTGCTGGAGGCTGTCACGCAACGGGTCACACAGCGGGACTGTCTGGATGTCCTGCGCACACTGCAACAACGTTCGTTACTTGAAAGACATCATCAGGGCTTTACGCTCCAAAATGTCATTATGGAGTATGTGACCGATGGCTTGATTGACCAACTCTATACAGAGCTAACTGAGGATACGTTGGAGACATTAAATCGCTATGCGTTGTTGCACATGCAGGCGGCTGGGCATGTCCGTCAAAGTCAACGGCGGCTCTTGTTGCAACCACTTATTACACGCCTAATCAGTACAATGGGGAACGCCGAGTTCGAGCGACGCCTCCTTGTCTACCCTCAGCGACTGCGCGACAGGATGCCAACGGGCTATGCCGCTGGGAATATCCTCAATATGGCGCATCTCATGGACCTCGACTTGTCTGGGCAGGACTTTTCGACGTTGAGCATCTGGCAAGCTGACCTGCAACGCCTGACCTTACAAGATATTAATTTTAGCCACGCACACTTCAAGCATATTGCCCTCTTTCATGCCTTTGGACCTATCTCGGCAGTAGATATCAGCACGAACGACGAATTGGTTGTGTTTGGGACGACCGATGGTGAAATTCGGATTGTACGCCGCCAAGATGGGCAAACGTTGCATCAGTGGCAAGGACACGAAGCCCGTATCAATACAGTCAGCTTTAGCCCCGACGGACAGATGATCGCTAGCACAAGTAACGATCACCTCCTCCAACTGTGGCGTACGGACACTGGAACCAACCTTGCAACATTGGCAGGTCATACAGGCCGAGTCAGCTCTGCCCACTTTAGCCCAAACGGACAGTATTTGGTGAGTGGAAGTCGTGACCATACAATACGTATTTGGAATCTTCAGGGTGTTGGTCAATCACGAGGACACGAAATACACCATGTACAATTTACAGATAGTGCGGAGGTGATGGCGGTCCGTTTTAGCCCCGATGGACAGATGATTGCCAGCAGCAATAATGAGTATCAAACAGTTCTACGATATATTGATGATGAGTATATTCATCATACGCTTGTCGCATCACAAACATTTAACGGTGTCATGCAACTTAGGTTTAGTCGTGATGGTAAGTGGCTTGCGGGTGTAGGCGGGACTCCTATTAAAGTATGGGATACAACCAACAGCCAGTATATCCTCACGGTAGGAGCAGCGAATACAGAACAAGTCTCAATTGATTTCACGCCTGACAGCCGAACACTCTATAGCGGTGGACAAAAAGGCAAACTCTACCAATGGGATGTGACAACAGGCAAACTCATGCACTCGTGGCAGGGGCACGATGGTATGCTTCAAGCAATACGCCTGAGTCATGATGGGCAGACATTGGTTACGGGGGGCATGGACCATTGTGTACGTCTCTGGCATGCACCAACACGGGGTCTACTACAAAAGTGGCAAGGGTATTCCAATCGGATTTGGTCTATTTGCTTTCATCCCACAAAATATCTGCTGGTCTGTGGCAGTGAACGCGGCACGATCTATGTCTGGGATATACACAGTGACCAGCCCCCAATCGCTTTGGTTGGTCATGACAATTGGGTCATGACACTCTGCTTTCACCCGACTGATCCGCTATTGGCAAGTGGTAGCAATGGAATTATCAATTTGTGGGATACGTGGGATATCATGCATGGGGGCAGTCAGCCAATTGCTCAGGAACAAACACAGACAACGCATCGAGCAAACCGTATTCGACACATCTTTGATGAGAATCCTCTCCATGTTCGCGTGGTCTTTTTCACGCATGATGGTCGTTACCTCTTAAATGGTCGCCGGGATGGGGTGATTGAGTGTCATGACCTCACCACGCTCAACAAGGAGAGTGTACAGTACAAAACCGTTCAGGCGCATGATGGTGCAATTTGGGCGTTGCATGTCTGCCCTGATGGACGCTTGATGGCAAGCAGCAGCAGTGACCAAACAATCCGATTGTGGGATATGACAGCCCACAATGAGCAACAGGGCGAAATAGGCTTTCTACAAACATTGCGTGGTCATGAAGGCCCTGTTGGGACCGTGTGTTTTAGCCCAACCGCACCGATTTTGGCCAGTGGGAGTGGTGACAGCACCATCCGCCTGTGGGATGTGAGTGAGCCAGCCAACACAGAGAAAAACCGTGCCATCAAAACGCTCCAAGGTCATGCAAGCTGGGTGAATTCAATCTGCTTTCACCCCGATGGGCAGCGACTCGCCAGCGGTAGTGCCGATCACACCGTCTGCTTATGGGACATATCCAGTGGCGAACAACTCATGTCCCTAGAGGGACATACCGACCGCGTCTGGTCTGTCTGTTTCACGCCCAACGGTCAACACCTCGCCAGTGGCAGTGCGGATGGGACGATCAAATTGTGGGATGTCTCCAGCGGTCTTTGCGTGAAAACCCTACGCCCCGACCGTCCCTATGAACGCAGCAACTTTGTGGGGGCGATAGGGATTACGGATGTGCAGATGTCAACGCTTGGGTTGTTGGGTGCGACTGTGGATGAAGCGTAATATGGATATATTTACATAAATATATTTTCGTAAAGGTCTGCTCACATACCCATTTCGCGCTATCACCTGATACTTCACATGATTGGTAAAGTCAATGATAGGTAGTACTCTATTTTATCTCTTTAAATATCTCTGCGTCCTTCGCGCTCTCTGCGGTTAGTCTGAATGCGTCACAATCCCCTGCTTTTCTACCGAAAACTCACGCACCCACCGCGCCTCAATCTTCTCGCGCCAAGACTCTGCCAACGCGGTCAACTCAGCCGTAATCGCCCGTTCGGCATTCTTCAAGTTGATCTGCTCACCCATGTCTTCATCCAAGTTCGCCAGATGAACATTATCTTCAGATGGTGTGCCTTCCACAAGTTGCCCATTCAATACCAACTTCCACTTACCATGCCGCACAGCAGTTTGCTTGCCCTGCTCCCAGAAGATGGGACGGGTGGCGGGTGCATTGCCTTCGGTGACGTAGGGCAGTAAATCAATACCATTGATTTCACCCATATCAATACCTGTATCAATATTCGCATAGACATCATTTTGACCCGCACGAGCGACAGCACCCAATGCAGTTGGTAGGACATCCATCGACGCACACGGCTCATCCAGCACCTGACCACCGGGCACAGTCCCCGGCCAGTGCATGATGCCCGGCACGCGGATGCCCCCTTCATAGAGACTAAATTTGTGGCCTTTTAGCTTGCCAGCACTCCCCCCATAATAGGGGTCTTGTGTGCCATCCAGCCAGTTGCGAGACTCACGCGAGGGACCATTGTCGGCTGTAAAGAAGGTACAGGTGTTATCAGCCATACCCAGCCGCTCCAACTCGGCCATAATCTCGCCAACACCATCATCGACTGCGCTGATCATCGCGGCCATCACCTGTCGATCCCAAGGCAGATGGGCGAAGCGGTCCATGTATTTTTGTGGGGCGTGCATGGGATAGTGTGGGGCGTTGTAAGGGACATAGAGAAAGAAGGGTTGATCGCTGCTGGCGGCTTGGCGCAGATAGTCGATGGCCTTGGCCGTGATAGCCTCGGTGAAATAGTGACCGTTGTCCCAAATTTCAACATCATCTTCCCACAGGTCATGTGTAGGGTTTAGTGCTGGCCCCGGTTTGTTCATGCCCCAGTAGAAGATGTGTGAATAGAAGTCGATGCAGCCCGCCATAAAGCCATACCAATGGTCAAAGCCGTGATGGTGTGGACGTGAGCCATCGGCCAGGCCAAGATGCCATTTACCCGCCATGTAGGTCTGATAGCCGAGGGGCTTGAGCGCGGTTGCCAGCGAGGGTGTGCTTTGGGGCAAACCTGTGGCCGTGCGATGGCCCGCCAAGATTGAGCGCACCCCGGCATTGCCCGGATAGCGTCCTGTGAGCAGCGAGGCACGGGCCGGGCTACAGACGGGTGAGTTGGAGTACCAATTGGTGAAGCGTACCCCATCGGTGGCGAGGCGATCTAAGTGCGGGGTACGAAAGTCCTCGCAGCCCATACAGGACAAATCGCCGTAGCCTTGATCATCGGTGAGAAAGATGATGAAATTGGGTTTTGTGTTGATCTCGTTTGCCATAATAAATTTCTCCTTTGCTTATTAGATTCTGTCTATGCCTCTTCCACTTCGCGCCACCGTTCAATTACCTGAAAATGCTGCAACGTCTTTGTCAACCCCGTTTCATCCGTAAACAGCATCCCCTGCTCCTGCATAAACGCTCTCGCTGGTTCGGTAAAGCCTCCCCGCGCATGGAACCAACAGACAACGGCATCATGCCCTTTGTCATCGGCCAAATGCTGTGCGGCTTCCCAAAAATGCACAACCATTGGTTTACTCACCGGGTCTTGCCAATTCTTCACCTCGACGACCCAAGGCGGCGCGTCTGGATCAGTGGGAAGCGCATAGATATCAATTTGGAATGGTTTTGGTGCGCCTTCAGGTTTAACCGTTGTGTCAAAGAGACGGAAAATACGGCTTAATTTGAGTTTCCCGGCTCGGTTGAAATGGTCTGCGCCTTCAATCAACTGGTCTTTGAAGTGATGCGCCATAAACTTTTTGATAAATACCTCAGCGATATGACCGACCCAGTACCTGAGTTCACCTTGCAATTTCCCAATCATCTCCTTCTGGGCAACAAGGGTCCGTTCAGCTAATGACGCCTCCATTTGTGCAATGGACTCTTTGCGTTTTAGCCGTTCAATTTCCCATCCATATTTGATTTTCAACATCCACGCCAACATCGGGTCTGAAAGCCCACCATAAAACTGATCGCTTTCCTCACGAACTAGATCACACCAGATAAGCCGTTGCAATGTATCATTGGCCTCCACAACAGTCATGGGCAGGCCTAAATCCTCGACCAATTGCTCGACATGCACTTCATCGTCCGCATATTGGGTCAGATAGACAATCATCTTACGGGCATGGGGCAAATTCAAAGCATCCATATGTTGTAGGAAATGGTGCATCCAAAATCGATGGATAAGGCCAGCTTTGTTCTC
>JBCCFC010000485.1:0-9223 GCA_039029935.1 Chloroflexota bacterium | reverse complement strand
TTCAATTCCGACCCCTCAATGGTGATTAAATTGAAGTCGAAGTCTTCACAGCGTTGTCGTACACCATCCCAAAGTTTACGCGCATAGTTGATCTCTATTTGGTTAACCAAAAGCCCTATTGTTTTTCTTTTCATTCAACTCTCTTTATCATCCCTATCAATGGCTATTTGAGGTCTAAAGATGTGCAAAACCAGACCTTCGGGAGGTGTCCATAAAGGCTTCGATACACCCTAATCATCTACAGACACCTCCCGAAGGTCTTACCCCAAATGCTCAAACAGCTATATTTTCTACTGTGTGTGTACATTCATTTACACTTCCGAAAGCGGCTTAAGTGTAAATGGTTTTGTGACAAAAGTCGCTCAAACCCAAGCAAAACCGTTGGCTTATGCGTAAATTGCTGGATAAAGGTGGTTAATTCTGCATCCGAGACAAAATACCCAAGCGTCGAGGAGATCAACACGCCATCCAAATCCATCTCGGTGGCAAGCTGATAGATGTTATTCCGAGATGCATTCCACTCCAACGGGTGTTTTAACTCTGCACCGACAATGGTAATAAAATTGAAGTCCAGTTCAGCACATCGTTGACTGATGCCCGTCCACAGGTCATGGACATAATTCATTTCGATCTCATTGATCAAAAGCCCAATCGTTTTTCTATCCATTCAACTCTCTATCTCGTTCTAACTTCCAGGAAGGGGTGATCGAGACCAGCCATGCCAGAATATGTCATACCCTTTCCTGGAAGGTATCCTATTCAAGCCGCCGCCTGCTGTGTCTATTTTTATTGTATAAGAATATCAGGCAATGTCAATGGTCTATACGACTGGTTCTCTTGCCGTTCAAGGTGCGAAACGCTACGAATTTTGACCGATAACCGTTTATTTTCAATTTCTCCACAATTGCCTTACATTTACTCGCTAAATTTGGGTTCAATGAACTCTGCAGAAATAGGGCTTGTCAAACATAAAGCAGGGTTGATTGCGTCTGGCAAGTTTAGCATAGTCTATCTGCTCACTATTCAGCGGTAATCGTAGCGGTTTGATCGTTCAACCCCGTACCATCCCCGATTTATTGAGTAGATACTTAAGTTGCATAAAATATTATGAATTATTCTACACAAATCAGTGTATCAAAAGCTTTTGGATGTAATTCTTTATGGTAATTGGTCTAGTCGCAGAACGTGTGGTAACGAAACGTGGCAATAGGGTTCGTGCAAATCCTGTTTCATGGTTTCCAGTTGCTCGTGGATAGTGACATGGTGGTTTTGCCAGTTGTTGATCATGCGCTTATCGAACGTGATAAGTGCTTGCATACCGAAGACCCGCAAATCAGTTGTTGCACCAAATGTTGCCAATGCCAAAACAGACGCATCTTCCCGTGAGAATGTATATTCGCACAATCGCCGTGCCCATCGTTTGTGGTATTTGGTCGGGTATGCAACATCAACTTGGTTGAGAAAGAGGTTGATTAGCGATTTATAGCGAGAACTTGGATATATCTGCATCAGTGAATTTCTCCGCATCAGTGCATTCGAAGACGCCTATATGGATCAAAACAAATGATTTATGATGGGTGAATCCGCATAGACACCCGACCGTAGTTGTGGTCTTCTCACTCATAGATTCGGTTCAATTTGAAGGTGATGAAATTATATCTGGGCCGTATATGCAAGGACAACAGCTTTTAATGATTTGAGGATACGGAATATCGTAAAGAGGTCATCATCAATCGCTGAATAACTTTGGCTAATGGTATAGTGTTTGCCTTCAAGGACCACAAAATACCAATTTTGCCCAATCACATAGCAACCGTAAATGGGAATTTCTTGCTGATTTAGTTGTTGGGCGACCAGCATAGCGGCGACAGTTTGCCCCGCAGGGTCGCCACTCGAATCAACCTCTTTCTTATATTCTGTAAATGCAAAAATGGGGACTTCAGGTTCACGGTAGCCAGTGGCAATCATGCCATCTGGCTCGCCACCCAACTCGACTTTTTCAGTATCCATTAAGCTATCTAGCTGTATGCTGATATGCCGTCCAGCAAAAAAATTATAGCGGTATGGTTCCCAAAAGCGTATCTTTGAAATAACGGGACCAATAAAATTGATGGCAAGTTCTTGCTTGTTCCATGCATCATAATTGATCCGTAGGTCTTCTTGATGCGTTTCTAAATTGACCATTTCGGCTTCTGTAATGGGTTGCTCATCTGTGAGCCATTGATCAAGCAATTGGCTCGAGAACGTTCGGCGCAATCCAAATTTCTTGTCTAATATTGTTGTTGTGCAATGACGAAATGACAACTTAATCATGACTCACCTCTCTTTTCACAAGTAACACAGGCTTCCAGCCTGTAGCGGACATCCTATCCGCACCACGTTTTACACTTGCCTATACGACAAAAAATTACGACATCTACTCTCATTCATGGTTGAGTATGAACGAATTTTCTGATTAAGGCAAATTACTGGCTATACACTCATCCAGCGTATGGTATTCGACTTGCGCATAATAGTATTATACCATACAATTGCTACCATCTGAGCCGACCATACATTGGTATTCAGTATGTCGGTACCTGTGTATTGAATACCGACACCGGCATACCGAACACCGATGCACTAGTTCACACTTTACTGTACGTAAAGGGACACAACACAGGAGTTGACTGAATGACAACATGGCAAACATACTTAGAGCAAAACAAAGATCGCTACCTCGACGATCTATTTGACTTCATTCGGATACCCAGCGTGTCGGCAATGGATGTGCATATCCCCGACGTGCAGAGGGCAGCCGAGTGGGTGGCGGCAAAGCTGGAGGCGGCGGGCATTGAGCATGTCGAGATTATGCCAACAGCAGGGCATCCCGTCGTCTATGGCGACTGGCTTCATGCTGGTCCTGACAAACCAACGGTGCTGATTTACGGTCATTTTGACGTGCAGCCGCCTGACCCGCTTGACCTCTGGGACTCGCCACCCTTTGAACCAGAAATACGGGATGGTCGCATTTACGGACGTGGTGCGAGCGACGACAAGGGTGGCATGTTTACACCCATTATCGCGGTCGAAGCATGGTTGAAGACCAGTGACTCGCTCCCTGTGAACGTCAAATTCTGTTTTGAAGGGCAGGAAGAAATTGGTAGCCCACAAGTGCGCCAATTGTTGGCCGACCACAAAGACAAATTTGCCTGCGATTTGGTCCTCTCCTCGGATGGGTTGTTGTGGAGTGGGAATATGCCGATGTTGTTGACAGGATTAAAAGGACTCGCCGCCTTTGAACTCCATGTCACTGGCCCCGAAAGCGACCTGCACTCTGGGTTGGGTGGTGTGCTGATGAACCCGTTAGAGGCATTGAGCAGGGTCATTGCAACGATGCGCCATGCGGATGGGAAAATTGCCATCGAGGGGTTTTATGATGATGTGCGTGACTTGACAGACGCAGAGCGTGTAGAGTTCAGCGATGCGCCGTATGACGAAGCTGAACATAAAGCACAGCTTGGCATCGACGAATTTTTTGGGGAACCGGGGTACAGCAACCGTGAACGCAACTGGTCACGACCGACGCTTGACATCAACGGCATGTGGGGTGGTTTTCAGGGTGATGGCACAAAGACAGTGATTCCGAGCAAAGCATATGCAAAGTTCACCTGCCGATTGGTGGAGTACCAGGACCCAGACAAGATTTTGGCGTTGATCAAAGCACACGTTGCCAAACATACACCACCTGGTGTGACGATTGAATTTATTGAAAATCAAGGTAAAGCACAGCCATACCATATCCCGACTGATCACCCTGTCACGAATATTGTGGGTCAGGTGTTGACCGAGGTATTCAACGCCGAGCCACATTATGCACGCGTTGGCGGTAGTATTCCGATTACAGAGTATTTCCGTGAATCGCTCGGTGCGTATACCTTTAATTTTGGCTGGACCGTCATGGATGAGAATTTACATGCACCCAATGAGTTTATGCGTGTGCGCAATTTTGAGCGTGGGCAGCGAGCCTATTGTTTGATTTTAGAGCGGCTGGCTGCTCAGATACGATGAATTATGGAAAACTCAGTACCTATTGAAATTGCAGAGCAGGTATCACTGGCCTGCGATATCATCAATCGACACTTGGCATCTACAGTACAGGCAATACATTTATATGGCTCCGCCGTTGATGGTGGGCTGAAGCCACGCAGTGACATTGATTTGTTGGTGACTGTAGACTCGGAACTTGCTGAGGCTACCCGACAAGCTTTTTCGCTTGATTTGCTGGATATCTCTGCTTCGCCCGGCAAAAGTGAGATATTCCGGGCGCTTGAGGTCACTGTGGTTGTACAAGACGAGGTGAACCCTTGGCGTTATCCGGTCAGACGAGAACTGCAATTTGGGGAGTGGCTGCGGACAGACATTCTCAACGGCAATATCGCACCCGCTGTGATAGACGCTGATCTGGCGGTCCTATTGACGAAAGTCAGACTCCATAGCCTCCCATTGTTGGGCCCACTAGCCAAGGAATTTTTCGATCCAGTACCCAAGTCTGATTTGTTTAGAGCACTTGCCGACACACTCAAGCAGTGGGCGTTACCCTCGGACTGGGCAGGCGATGAACGAAATGTGGTCCTGACGTTCACACGTATTTGGTATAGCGTCGTAACCGGAGAGATCGTGCCGAAGGACGTTGCCGCTGACTGGTCAATCGCACGCTTGCCCGTTGACTATCAGTCCATTTTATATGAAGCCCGACAAGCTTATCTTGGAAACGGCGAGGACAATCTTGCTTCACGCACTGAACAAACAACAGATAGTATCCTTTTTATGAAATCCCAAATCGCTGAAATCCTAAATGCTGGTAGCAAATAGTACCTTGTCAATTAAATTTTGAGCAGTGAGCATGCCCTCGTGCGGGTCCGGCACGGGGCGTGCCTACTGCTCAAAATTTAATTGATAGAGTAATAGAATGGAGTATGCGCAAAATGGACAACTCACAGCAAATTACCTTGCCTGACGGACGTACGTTAGGCTATTTGACACTGGGGTCGGAAACGGGCAAGCTAGTCTTTTATCATCATGGTTTCCCATCGTCGCGGTTTGAGGCTATGATGCTCAAAGATGCCGCAGAGGGGGCAGATTGCCGTTTAATCTCGGTTGACCGCCCCGGCTATGGCCTCTCCGACTTCCAACCAAACCGCACCATGCTGGATTGGCCTGATGATCTGGCAATGCTTGCTGATAACTTGGGCATCGACAAATTTTATGTCATGGGATTGTCGGGTGGTGGCCCGTATGTTGCGACCTGTGCCTATAAAATTCCTGACCGCCTGTTCGGAGCTACCATCGTCGCGGGTCTATCGCCCAAGAGCTATCCCCAAACGAAAGAGGGCATGGCTTTCATGGGTCGTTTGACGCTGACCATCGGTGATGCCATGCCGTGGCTGAACAGATTGCTGCTTTGGCAGATGCAGAAAGCGAGCAACAATCCCAAAATGATGGAACGCATGTTGAACGCGATGCCAGCGGTTGACAAAGCCGTGTTGAAGAGTGAGGAACAGCAAAATTTCTTGCGGACTGTTCAAGAAAGTTATCGGCAGGGGGTTGATGGCGCAACGCATGAGGGGCGTATTTATGCTCGACCTTGGGGATATGAGTTGAGCGACATCAAGATGCCTGTGTCTATATGGCAAGGGACACTGGATGTCAATGTCCCTGTGTCAAATGGTCACATCTATGCTGACAACATTCCAAATGCGACCGCCCACTTTATCGAAGGGGAAGGTCATCTTTCATTGATGGCAAATCATGGCGAGGCTATTTTGGCTGATCTGTTGGCCTAGCAAAGGAGACAATTATGCGAACACCCAAAAAACGTCTATTGGGCAATTCTGGCTTAGAGGTGAGCGAACTTGGGCTGGGGACTTGGCCTTTGTCTGTCCCAGAAACGGGGTATTTTGGCTACAGCGTCCAAGACGTTTGCGGGTCTTAGACCCAAAACCTATGCTGAAATCGAGGCTCATATTGAGGCGGACCTGACCTAAACAGGTGTTTACAAGACTTGGGGACGGACTATATCGACCTGTACTATCTGCATCAGCCCCCATCTGAACCCAAGCTAATCGAGCGTTCGCTCGCAAAATTGACAGCGTTGAAGGAGAGCGGTTGCATCCGTGCGGTCGGGGCTTCGATCAAGGGGCCGAACGTGACGCTATTGACGCATATTTTGTACCATATACATGGTTGTCTAGGTATTCGTCGTTGAGGTGTAATGTCCTAGTTTGTGTTAGCACTCATATGATGGGAATATGTGAAGATGAATATACGAGAGATGCAAGCGAGCGATATTGACAGAATCGCCACAATTACCGCTGATGCTTGGTCTGACAAGATTGCACACAAAGGGCTTGGGTAATTCGGCTTGGGAAAGGTATCGCAAATGCAAAAAAAGAAACGTATCGTTCAAATCCTTAGAATCATCATGCCCATCGTTGCGGTCGCCAGCTTCGTGGTATTCGCACCCCTAGAGGGAATATGGGCATGGATACTGCCATTGCCAGAGACGGTGCAGGAGCAGGTCGAGGATGCGATTGATCATGGGCTGGACGGCATGATCGTCTATGTTGATCAAGGCGGTCAGCCGCCCGTACTTTATGCTGCCGGATGGAAAGATCGAGCGGCGCAGATACCAGCCGATCCGCAGGCCTTATTCAAGATTGCCAGTATCAGCAAGCTGTATATCGCTACGACCGCCGCCAAGTTGGCCCATGAGCAACGTTTATCGCTGGATGACACGTTGGCTGATTACCTGCCTGAACTTGTGGATAGAATTGACTATGCCGATCAGATCACCCTGCGCATGATGCTGCAACATCGCAGTGGCATTCCGAATTACGTCGATGATGACGCGTTCGATTGGGGGGACCCAGTGGCAGAGAACAGCGAGAACTTGGCGCTGGTTTTAGATGATCCAGCAGATTTTGAACCGGACACTGACTATCGCTATTCCAATACCAATTACCTGTTGATTGGCACGATTCTCGACAACGTATTGGGGTATAGTCACCAACAGTACATCAACAGGGAAATCTTGGTTCCGTTGGGGCTAACCAATACCTATGGGTTACTGAGCGACGTAAATCTCGAAGATGTAGTCAGTGGTTACTACGCTGAATACGATGGCGACCTGAAGGAATTGGATTATATGACACCAGGTGGTTCAATGGTTGCCACTGCGCAGGATGTCGGCGTGTTCTTGCGTGCGTTGAATGATGGATCATTACTGAATGATGACGAGCAGGCTATCTATGCCTCAATCTACGAGTATGAACATACTGGCTGGGTGCTGGGATACCACAGTATCGCTCGCTATCACGAAAATAGTGATACAGTCGTGATTCAGTTTGTGAATACAACTGGTGGTGACATGGAATTGGTAACGAATGTCGTTTACAACCGGATTGTCCGGATTCTGGGCAGGGAATAGATGTGGAATGAGTAAAGGGAGAACAAACATGAAATCATTCTTGGTCAAGCGACCGATTTTATCGAGCATTTTAGTCATTCTGCTCTTAATCACGCTCGTCCTCATCTGGCGCACTGGTGGTCATGACGCCCAAATTCGTAGTGTTAATGACCTTGCACTTTCCACACCCACGGCGGCGTTAGAGGGCGTCACATGCGAAGACTACCGCATCTCAGTCAAGCTGACCCCGGATGGATGGTTTCACTATGACATTGTCGGTGAGCTGTGTTGGCGCGGCGAGTTAGCAGGCAAAACGTTGTTATTGTTAAATTCTGGGTTGGGGTATGGACCCGTTTATTGGGATTTCCCCTACCAATCTGAAACATATTCTTTTGTGCAGGTTGCTGTGGCAAAAGACTATGCTACCTTTAATTATCATCGCATGGGCATTGGGGCAAGCGATCACCCCTTTGGCTTTCTGATTAACGCCGATGTCCACGCCTATATCGCTTATCAAATCATTACATTGCTCAAATCAGAGGCTGAAGTTAGTGCGGTTGTCACCGTTGGGCATTCATTTGGTTCAGCGATTAGCGTTGCCATCGCGTACAACTACCCTGATGACGTGGATGGCGTGATTGTCACCGGATTTATTCATAATGTGAACCCGGCATACACCGAGGAGTCCAGAGAAACATCCCAACTGGCGGCAATAGACCCGCTGTTTGCTGGATCGATCTTGGATCCGACTTATTTCACGTCAACGCCCGGTAGCCGTGGTCGCACGTTTTATGTGAGTGCCAATTCGGGCCCCAATGTCCACGCCATTGACGAGGCCAACAGGCAGACGTTGACACTGGGCGAAATTCTCTCGGTGCGCACCTATTTTGGCCCACAGTCAAAGTCGATTGCCGTACCCGTGCTGGTACTGGTAGGTGACAGTGATTTCATCGGCTGTGGTGGCGAGTTAGACTGCAATGACCACGCCGCCGTCATTGCCAATGAACAAGAAGCCTACAGCGATCCAGCAACGTGTGTTGAAACCTATGTACTCAACGATACGGGCCACAATCTTAACTTGCACAGTGATGCGCCCGCCAATTTTACACGTATGTTAGAGTGGCTAGACCGACGTATTGGTGAGTCGGCCACACAGCCCTGTGATGCATAGTGTAATGATTAGTGCAAAAAAACACCATGCCTAATTGAACAAATGAAAACGTTTATTCGTGGGATGCCCAAGGCTGAACTGCACCTGCACATAGAAGGTACGCTCAACCCGCAAATGTTGCTACGATTGGCAAAACGCAACAACATTGACTTCCCCTACCCATCCATTGACGCCATAGAGTCGGCACTTGCCAATCGACCCGCTGGTCTTGATGACTTTCTCGAACATGACTACACCGCGGCCAAAACGATGATGACGCAGGTTGATTTTCGAGAGGTCACACACGATCTGCTGCGCACACTATGCACCAACAATGTCGTCTATGTGGAGTTGGTTGGCGCGTCACCAAAAGGACGCCTACATTGAGAACCTACTCAATTACGCTGCAACGTATGACGTCCGCCTGTAGACGGAGACAGACTCGACTGTTCGCTAGCTATCGAACAGATGACTGTTCGGGCAATTTCTCATGAGATCAATGATGCCAGCACTCACTTATCCGCACGACAATCGTCCTATGGTATAATACAGGAGTATGGTATAGCTACACACCATGCCCTTTTGTTATGTTTAGCGAGAAAGGACAATTATCTATGTCACCATCC
>JBCCFC010000484.1:0-9252 GCA_039029935.1 Chloroflexota bacterium | reverse complement strand
GTTGATGGTGGTGGTGCATTGGTCGATGTACGCAGCCCGGGCGAATTCAGCGGGGAATTGCTGCATATGCCAGACTATCCACAGGAAGGTGCCATGCGCGGTGGTCATATTCCAGGCGCCAATAATGTGCCTTGGGGACGTGCGGCCAATGAGGATGGTACGTTCAAGAGTGCTGACGAACTGCGCGCCATCTATGAAACAGAGCAGGGTTTGAGCAGTGATAACGCGGTTGTTGCTTATTGCCGCATTGGTGAACGCAGCAGCCACACGTGGTTTGTTCTCACTTATTTGCTGGGCTATGGCAATGTGCGCAACTATGATGGCTCTTGGACTGAATGGGGTAATTCAGTGGGGTTGCCGATTGAAAGATAAATTAGCCAAAATTCGCAGCGAATTTCCAATCTTACAGCGGAAGATCAAAGACAAACCGCTGATCTATCTCGACAACGGCGCAAGTAGCCAAAAACCAGAGTCTGTGATTCAGGCGATGGATGACTATTATCGTCAGACTAACGCCAATGTACATCGTGGGGTGCATACACTCAGCGAAGAGGCCACCATGCTGTATGAGAATACACGGCTGAAAGTGGCACGGCTGATCAATGCACCCAGCGATAAACAGATTGTGTTTACACGCGGCACAACCGAGGGGATGAACTTGGTGGCCTATGCGTGGGGACGTGCCAACCTGGGGCCGGGCGATGAGGTGCTGATCACCGAGATGGAGCATCATAGCAACATCGTGCCTTGGCAGATTCTGCAAGAGCAAGTTGGGTTTACGCTCAAATACATCCCTATCACCATGAACGGGCTGCTGGATTTGAGTGAGATTGACTCGCTATTGACGGAAAAGACCAAGCTATTGAGCATGACGCATGTGAGTAATGTGCTTGGCACGGTCAATCCGGTGGAATCGCTGATTGCACGGGCACATGGACTCGGTGCGCTGGTTTTGCTGGATGGCGCACAGAGTGTGCCGCATATGCCTGTTGATGTGCAAGCCTTAGACGTTGACTTGATGGTCTTTAGCAGCCATAAGATGTGTGGGCCAACAGGTGTGGGTGTTCTCTATGGTAAGCGAGAGGTGCTGGAAGCCATGCCACCCTTCATGGGGGGCGGCGACATGATCCGTGAAGTCAAGATGTCAGGCAGCAAGTGGAACACCATCCCGTACAAATTTGAAGCGGGAACACCATCCATTGCTGAGGTTATTGGCTTAGGTGCAGCGGTTGATTATCTCAATGATGTAGGGATGGATTGGATTCACGAGCATGAGCAATATCTTGTGAACTATACCTACAGTCGTTTGGCCGAAATCGAAGGGCTGCATATACTGGGGCCAGAGCCAGCACAACGCAGTGGTCTGGTTTCCTTTACGCTAGATGGCGTTCATCCACACGATTTGTCTGCAGTGGTTGACAGTGACGGTATCGCCATCCGTGCAGGTCATCACTGTGCCCAACCATTACACGATAAATTTGGCATTGCAGCATCTGCCCGCGCCAGCATGTATCTGTACAACACCACCGAAGAGATTGACCAGCTTGCCGTGAGTTTGGAAAAAGCGAGCGAAATTTTTGCGTTTTGATGTAATAGTAACACAGGCATCCTGCCTGTGTTACTATTAACAATCCGAGGAACTATGGATTTATATCGAGAAGCCATTATCGACCATTACAAACACCCACGTCGCAAAGGCAGGCTAGAGTCGCCAGACATCCACTATCACGACACCAATCCATTTTGCGGTGATGAGATCACCATCGAACTCAAAGTTGAAAACGAGGTTGTTGTGGACGCTGCCTTTGATGGTCGGGGATGCTCCATCAGCCAAGCAACGGCTAGCATGATCATGGAAGATATTGTGGGTATGGATATCGAGGAACTCAAGACTTGGGATCGGGAGTATATCCTTGACATGCTTGGCATTGAGATTGGCCCTGTGCGGCTGAAATGCGCCATGCTGCCACTCAAAGCACTCAAGGCAGGTGTCTGGGGGCTTGAGGAATGGCCTGAGTAGTGAATAGTTAATAGTGAACAGTTAATAGTGAATAGTGAAGAATGAACAGTGAATAGAGGATCACTCGTAGGTCATCGCTACCAGCGTGACAGTCTATCCATAGATCATCGCTACCAGCGTGACACGCTATCTATAACCGCTATTCATAACGAGAACATAAACATATGAACGACTTTATCAAGGTTGCCACAGTCGCTGAGGTTCCTGTTGGGGGGAGCAAGCTGTTGGAGGTTGACTATGTGCGCATTGCGCTGTTCAATCTGAATGGCACATTTTACGCCATCGAAGATATGTGTACCCATGATGGTGGACCATTGGTTGAGGGCGATGTGATCAATGGCTGCGAGGTCATGTGTCCACGTCATGGTGCACGTTTTGACATCCGCACAGGGGAAGCACTATGCTTTCCAGCATTTGAGCCAACAACCACCTATGAAGTGCGGGTGGACGGTGACGAAATTTGGATGGAACAGCCAGCGTAGAAGAGTGAAGAGTGAAGAGTTAATAGTTAATAGTGATGAGTGATTAGTGCTACCTTCAACTTTTCAACTTTTCCACCTTTCAACTCTTCAACCTTTTTTACAGGGGGAAGAAGTAATGAGTGACGCAGTAATGCCAACGCCCGAACAGATTCGAGGTGTTTTGCAAGAAAAGGTCCATGATCCAGAACTGTTTATCAACATCGTGGACATCGGTCTTGTCTATGACATTGACATCACGCCGGAAAAAACAGCAGAGATTACGATGACGCTGACCAGCCCTGGATGTCCGGCTGGGCCAGAGATCATCGGTAATGTCCAGAAGGAAACGCATGATGCCTTTCCTAGCTTGGATGAGGTGAACATTCACCTCACCTGGTCGCCCTTCTGGAATCCAGACATGATGTCGGATGATGCGAAGGATGAGTTGGGCATTTTTTAATGAAAAAGCGAGTTCAAATTGAACTCGCTTTTTTTGAACGATTGTATCTAACGTTTACACCAGCAAAACAACTGAAAACTTAGTTTGCATGGTTCTCAATGTCATTTAATGACCAATACAGGTATTAACATCCACATCAGTATACGACTGAATACTGCCTGATGCCCATCCCGCTCCAACACTGGCTACGACATTATGCATTGGACAAGCAGCATAGTTACCAAGTTGTATCGCAGGGAAGTTGTTTCCCTGCACAGTTGCGTTAAGCATTCCACTGACCATAATAGCCGTTGTGGTTCTGAGTATTTGTCCTTCTGATGTGTTGTTGGAAACTTGTGCCCCTGTCCCTTTGTTTGTTGCGTTCCCATGCCATGCTTTTGTTCCGACAATTAGTGCTATGTCAGAATGCGCAGTTGGGCTTGTCCACAATGAGTTATTATTAATTTGCGTACCAGCAAACGAAGGCTGAATACTGGCGTCTCTCCATGTATCAATCCCATAGGAGCCATATCCTGAGTTTCCTGCATTTATAACAACATTATGTTTTACCTTACTTTGTTGGGTTGCAGGGTAAGCCCAAAAGACGATAATCCCCACATCCGTCGCATCAACCACATCATTATACTCAACCGTCGAGTTCTCACATTTGATAGTGATACCGTCAGCCCACCCATTACCGTAGTGGCTGTTTGCATAGCCTGTAATCAGATTTTGTTTCACAAGAACACCACTTGCACAAGGACGGTTCTCATGACTTCCATATAAAACGAGATGTGTCCCCCCTGTGGCATCTGAGATGCGGTTATTTTGGATTTCTATCCCCCCTCGTTCGGTTAATACATTGGCTTGTGTATCCCCTAGACTATGTGGATAGACGCTGTCTCGTCCATCAACCCAAATGCCTTTAAGCTTTGAATCTTGTCTCATCTCAACCATAACTTTAGAAAAGCCACTTTCTCGGACAAGCCTTGCCATTAAGGCATATTGATTATGTGTCAAATTGCCTGTTGTTTTTAACGTTACACCCGTCGGAATTATAATCTTATCTGTGACGCGAACCACAGTCATGGGTGATAATAGTACTTCACCTCCTCCTGAAAAGAATTTTGCCCAAAGAAGATTTTGCAAAGCACTTCCGGTCATTGATGTTTTCCCCGGGATAGTTATCACAGAACTGGTTCCCCAATAGTAAGGGTTTCCGCTACAGATGGATGATACAAGGTTGTTAAATTCTGTCGATGCAAATAGACTATCCACAACACTATTCCATCCAATCACATCTATTTGGTTACGCCAATACCCAAATCCACCTGCATCTGGTTCGCGATTCAGCACACCACGATATAAAGCCAAGACCTTTGCATCTTTACCCATTGCCCCGCTTGCGTTATACAAGTTGTTGAATTCTGTGGATTTATAGATATTTTTCCCAATAAATCGTAGCGTTGAACTTGAACAACCGTTTGCCGCAAAGTAATTGCTATTCGATTGCCAACCACCTGAGTCTGGTGCGCGCCCCAATGCTTCGGTATACATCTTGGCAATGAACTGCCCTGGTACATTGGATGAAGCATAGGCAGCGTGATCATTTTGATAGATTGAAGCTGTCATCAAAAGTAAACTGATCACGGTGATGATAAACACTTTTTTTAGTCGCATCATATTCCCCCTGAAATTTTAATCTCAGCCAAATTTTGATAGCCGTAGACCCCATCATCAGTGTCATAGGACGGCTTGACGCAAAATGTTCCAATGAGGCTTATCTAGCTATTTGCCGTCCGTTCTGAGGATACATATAAATCTGGCGTTCATCCAGAGACACCAATACTCAATTTGTACTGAATTTGTACTGGCCTACTGAGTATTGACGTACTATTCCACATCCAAAACTGGCGCAAAAGTACGATACTGTGCCACCAACTCCGCACGGCTCCGAATGTCCAGTTTGTCATAGATGCTGCTGACATAGTTCCGTATGGTCTGCTCCGCCAACCCAAGTTGCGATGACATTTCTCCGTTGGTCTGGCCGTGCCCAAGTAAGTCTAGAATTTTGCGTTCTTGAGGTGTCAATGTGTGTAGTTGTTTTTGTGATAGCTGACAGGATGAGGCTGTCAATTTTTTGATGACAGCACGGCTAAAGTGATTGTGTTGTTGAGCAACGAGGTGTAATACATGGATGATACACTCGGATAGCTCCTCTTGACAGAGTGAGCCAGCCAGATTGGTTTCAAAAATATCTGTGGTTGAAATCGCATCCGTCGATGAAAGTAGTGCGATAAGGCGTGTGCTTGGGCAGAGTTGGTGTAAACGATTCGCGGTATCATAGATCGTTGTTCCCCCGTTGCCAAACAATAAAATATGCGGCTGTGTCTCTTGGCGATGCGATGTAAAGTGTGATGTGAGTTGACACACTGAAGATACCTCGCCCATGAAGTCAAATTCATTGGCAGAGGCCAACAGCAAGCGAATGCTCATACAAATAATAGGTTTGTCGTGCATGACAAACACGCGGATATTATGGGACATGGGTCGCCTCCAAGAAAGAATAAGAAAGAGTTAAGTAATAGTAAAAACCTTAATTTTTTTGTGCGCTTGTTGTATGTTTGCTTATGATAGTGAAAATGACAATGATTTGCTGTACGTTTTCTAATTATTTACCCTACGATTACCTAAAGGTTTATATTTTCAAGTACGAATTTCAGAAATTTGAAGAAAGAAGACAACGAGCTATGACTGAAGTCACTACAACAACAGAAGTCCGACTTTTATTAAAATTCGGACTTCTGTTCAATCTGTTCAATGAGGACTGGATCAGAGATCATCACCAATATCCAACAGGAAAGGCACAACGCCTTTCCAATTTTGGAAGAGGTAAATATTCATCTCACCTGGTCGCCCTTTTGGAATCCAGACATGATGTCGGATGATGCGAAGGATGAGTTTGGAATTTTTTAACAAAAAAGCGAGTTCAATTTGAACTCGCTTTTTTTTGCGCGATTGCTTCTAATGTTTATTCCGGTAGGATGATTTTATCGCAGCACAGTCGGCAAGAAAATATTGAAGTTTATCAATGAGTCGCCATCACTGTCAGTCAATGTCTCTGGCGTGGCGTCAAAGGCATCATTGGCATTATCATCCGTAATTTCACCAATCACAGTAAACACCAAGTCAACAATTCTGACAGTTCCTGTGACACCCGCCGAGGCCGCCGCATTGAAGAGGATAAAATCTTCACCCGCCTCTAGATTACAGGCCCCAATATCAAAGAGGTCATCGTTAATCTGACAGTCTTCAGGCTCCAGCAAGGCTGGGTCATATTTGAGTTCAATGGTCACGGCGCCGACATCCCCTGAATCGACCTCGGCAAAGACGGGAATTGTGACGACACCCGTCGCACCAACGGGGGGTGGGTCAATAATGATGGTGGCGCGTGGTGCGACTGAGGCATCATTGGTGCGGTTTTCATCCTGAATCTCAAACTCAGGGCAGAAGACATTGGCAATGCCGATGCTACACTGGAGGATAAACAGGCCATCAAGCACATTACAATCTGCATCCCCCGATACATCACAGGCCGGAATAAATGCGGTCTCCTCTGGCACAGGATACTCAGTTGTGCCATCACGCAATAGAATGTCATATTGCAGTGCAAAGAGCGCATCGACCGGATTGCTCTCCTCATCACAGTTGACATCGCCCTTCCAGCAAAAGAGCGCAACTTGACCCGCCAGTCCCATTGCATCGACATCCTGCCCCTCAATATCGGTGAAGAGCGGTACGTTGGCGTTCAACGGACTGATGTTGTTGTCTGGCCCATAAAGCATCTGGGTAGCCGTATCCTGTAATAGGACCTTGAAAGCGAGATTTACCAAGCGTGTGTCTGTGGCAATGCCTGATGTGGAAAGTGCGGCAATCCGCACAAGTCCATCAGAATCATCATTACAGAGCACAGAGGTAAACTGGCTATCGGGGTCGGTCAAGCAGTTGGTTAATGCAAAGGCCGAGGCATCGTAGAGGATCTCAAAGGTGGTTGCCCCCAGCGTCCGGTTAGCTGGAATATCGATCACCGAAATGGGCACGATAAATTCATTGGTTGCGCCAGGCGCTGTCTCAGCATTACCCACTGAAATATGTGCCATTGGGACAATGGGGTCTAGTGTCGGGGTAGCAGTTGGCTCGACAGGTAGTTGCACTTCATCGGTTGGGGTGGCAGTTGGCTCAACAGGTAGTTGCACTTCATCGGTTGGGGTAGCGGTGGGTGTCTCTGTGGGGATAGCTGTTGACGCGGTTGTGGGTGTTGCGGTTGAAATTGCGGTTGGGAAAGTGGTTGCAACGGGTGTTAGTGTCATCGTTGGTGGGATTGTTGACACACCAGTCGGCGTGGATGTCGGCACGGCTGTGGGTGTATCACTAGGGATAGCCGTTGGGGTAATTGTTGGTGTGATTGTTGCGGTTGGCATTAATGTAACGGTTGGTGCAGAGGTTGATGTAGCGGTTGGCGTTGATGTTGGGGTCGATGTATCAACAACCGTTGCCGTCATCGTAGCTGTTGCGGAAGGAGTCATCGTTGGCGTTGATGTATGCACAGCCGTATTGGTCGGCGTCATGGTACTGGTTGCAGTTGCTGTATAAGCTGGCGTCGCTGTCACTGTATGCGTCGCAGTTGCGGTGTGCGTTGGTGTCAGTGTTGGTGTCAGTGTTGGTGTCAGTGTTGGTGTCAGTGTCACTGTACTGGTTGCCGTCGCTGTGTGCGTAGGGGTAATCGTCGCAGTCTGGGTAGGTGCTAATGTTGGTGTACTCGTCGCTGTATCTACAGGTACAGCGGTTGATGTTGATGTAGGTGTTGATGTAGGTGTTAATGTAGGTGTTGATGTGGCGTTTTCTGCACAGGCAAGGACACTCACTTGGTCAAAATAGGCCCACATCTGCGTGGATGCGCCGTTGTTGTAGATATTGAAGTATAGATAGACAGACTGCCCTGCAAAGTTGATGAGGTCAGCCTCAACCTGCGTCCAAGTCTCGTCTGCATTGGTATTTTCAACCTCAATTCTTTCGGAAGGGCGCAAATCACTGCTCAGAATCCAGAATTCCTGATAATCGGTCCCATCGACATCACCACTGACCCGTTTCCAGTAACGCAGTGTAATCGATGCCATATCAGTTGGTAATGTAATCAATTGATAGGCCGTTGAGTGGGCGAGTCGGTTGGTGACGCCTGACGGGATGCCCGCCCGTAACACTGACCCTCCTTGGTCAAACGCGTCGGTGGTGATCTCAGCAGTGACATCCTCAATGCCTGCAATATAGGGCGTGTTGCCAAAGGCCCAGTCACTGGACGACTCAAAGTCACCATTTACCACCAACTCAGTACAGTTGGCCTGTGCATCTGGTGCAGCATGAGCGGTCTGTCTAGGCACAGAGGCATGATTGACAAGGCTGATTGAACTCAACAACCCAATGATGAGGAACAACAGCAAACTTCGGGTAAGCACCAGTTGATGACCACCATTAATCAAACGCTTCTTATTCATCTTTATTTCTTGCTTCCTTATTTTTTATTGAATAGGAAAGTACCAGTAACATAGATTGGTTATCTGTGGTGCAGGTTGGCTACCTGCGATACTTTCCTTTGTTCGGTAGGGGATGTTTTAGAAGCTTATGTCCTGAAACGCTCAATCCCCTATATCTAAATTTTTGCCATGTTTTGCAATTCATACAGCCGATTCAATGCTTCTAGTGGTGACAGTGCATTGACATCAAGCGCACGAAGTGCCTCAACAGCGGGATGGGCATCGGCAAACAGTGATACCTTCATGGCATTTGATTTTTTCTTTTTGTGGTTGTCTCCAGATTGGGTTAAGGCGTCTAACAGCAGACTTGGACCCGCTGCGCCACTATCTTCAAGGTCAATCAAAATCTCCTCGGCACGTTGTACAGCAGGCATGGGCAGCCCCGCCATGCGCGCCACCTGAACACCATACGACCGATCCGCCCGACCGGGTACGATACGCCGGAGAAAAATCACATCCTGAAGTTTTGTCCCATCGGCGTTTGTACCCGACCCCATGTTATCAGCCCCCATGTTATCAGCCCCTATGTTATCAGCCACTGCTACATTGTAATTCACCACATGCGGCAGACGTTCGGCAAGCTCGGTCAACTCGTGATAATGTGTGGCAAAGAGCGTTTTGGCGCGCAAAGTGGGGTTGTTGTGGATATACTCAATGACGGCCCACGCAATCGCCAGCCCACCACACGCAGTCTGTTGGTACTCGACGAAATCGGTCGTGGTACAAGCACCTATGATGGGC
>JBCCFC010000483.1:0-9254 GCA_039029935.1 Chloroflexota bacterium | reverse complement strand
GCCTGGTGAAAATCTTGGGCCTGCACCTCGTTATGTTTTAAATTTTTTCAAAAATTTAACCACCTTCGGGAGGTCCTGCCTATTCTTTATGACTACTTCATCACCACTGGCAAGAACACCTCAACAGGCGTATCTAGCGACCCACCTTGCCCCAGTGTCTCGCTTGCACCCACAGGACCATAATCGCGTGTACTACCACCGTTTTCTACTTCGCGTAGCCAATAGACATAGACAAAGGCCATATCCTCATCCTCTTGCCCAATTGCGGGACCGACAATCGACTCGTCCAGATAGGTGTAGGTGTTGCCATCCGCTCCTTGACTGAGCACCATGTCGCTCGTGATACGCACGGCATCGCCACGGTCGCCGTTGAGACTGCGGTAGAGGTGGAAGCCCAGCGTATCGCTCTCAGAACCCGTCTCCCATGTCACCAGAATAGCGGCGTCGGTGATGATGGCACTAAAGCTGATTAGTTCAATAGCGGTAGGGCCTTGCAACTCATCGGCAGCCTCAATCAGCCCCGCACCCCAGTTGACATCGTTTTGGCCGACTTCCAGTGAAATTGGCTCGGTCAAACCCGTCAGCGGGTTGGCATCTGAGTTGAAATCGCCAGAAGAGCCTTGGTTTTGCTCGGTGAAGAAGAAGCCTACGGGTGGCAGAAATTCCAGATAGTATTCACCCGGTGTCAGGTTGATAAACTGGAAGAAGCCAAAGGCATCGGTCACGGTCGTGTCCAGCAGTTGACCATCGGCACCGTAAATGTTGACCACCATGCCGCTGATGCCCGGCTCATCACCATCCTTGATGCCATCCTCGTCAGCGTCGATCCACACAAAGTTGCCTACCGAGGCGGGTGCAGTAAAGCCTGCATCCCAGGTCACATCATTCTCACCAGCGGTCAGGTTGACGGTGGAGGTTTCACCCGTTGCGGGGTCAACATCACTGTCAACGTTGTCATCGGTGGTGTTGTTGGGGCGTGTATAGGTCAGTGCCTGTTGCCCATCCCCATCTGGGTTGTCTGGCTGTGGCGGCGCAAATTGGATGATATAGTCACCGGGGAACAGCCCTGTGATGTTGTATGCGCCGTTTTCGTCGGACGTGGTAGCGGCAGCCAACGTGCCATCACTGTTGAAGACACTGATGGTCACATCAAAGATGCCCGGCTCACCCGCATCCTGCACACCGTTGCCATCAACATCGTGCCAGACAAAATCGCCCACTGATGCGCCTTCAAACAGACCCGCATCCATATGCACATTGTTATAGCCCGATTCCAACTCAAAGACAGGTGTGCGTCCGGTGGTCGGGTCAACATCACTGTCCAGCGTCTCGGCAACCTCACCCATTCCCTGGTCCATGGGGCTAAAGGTGAAGCCAGCGGGCGAGATAAACTCAAGCTGATATTGCCCAGGCATGAGCGCATCAAAGAAGTAATTGCCCTTGTCATCGGTGGTGGTTGTGGCAACCAGTTCGCCTTCGCTATCATAGAGATTGACTACCACATCCGGTATACCCGAATCATCGACCCGTTGGAAGCCATCACCATCTGCATCCCACCACACTTGGTCGCCCAAACTAGAGAGCGCATAGATGCCCATGTCGATGTCAAGATTTTGCTCACCGTCAAAGACCAACGGGATGATGGTTGAGGAGCCTGTCTCAGCATCCACATCGCTGTCGAGAGCCTCATCATCGCCTGCCCCCATGGGGCTGATAAAGTGGTCCGTGGGCAGTGTGTCAAGATCAACGACAATGTAGTAGCTACCGGGCGGTAGGTCGGCAAAGAGATAGTTGCCGTTGTCATCTGTCACCGCTGTCACGCCCAGCGGTACATGCTGTCCAGTGTGAGCTGTGATCGAAACACCCGGCACACCGGGTTCACCTGCATCCTGCACCCCATTGCCATTCCGGTCTAGCCACACTGTGTCACCAATACGCACACCCAGTAAATCCTGTACACCCATGTCAAGTGACAGATCGGCATCACCCCCAATTAAGTAGGGTGTCACTGCTGTTTGGCCGTTGCTGGTGTTGGCGTCGCTGTCGAGCGTATCGTCAGACCCAACATTGGAGACCGTCGCCACATGATTGTCGGGCAGTGAGTTCAAGTTAAAGACAACAAAGTAGCTGCCCGGTGGCAGACCATCAAAGCGATAGTTGCCGTTGCCATCAGTGGTCGTGGTGCTGGGGCGTCCATTGACAAAGACAGGCAGGCCATTGGCATTAAAGAGCGTCACCTCGACATTGGGCAGACCTAACTCGCTTTCACCCTGCAAGCCATCGCCATCGCTGTCAAGCCACACGCGGTCGCCCACGCTCACAAGCTCCACGATACCCATGTCCAGACTTGTGTCCTCACCACCACTCAGAATATAGGGTGTCGGGTCTGTGCGTCCTGGTGCCGATGAGTTGGGGCCAAAGGCATCGCTGTCAAAGGCATCGTCGCTGCCTACATTGGGGATGGTTGGCATGTAGCCGACAGGCACGGTGCTCAGGTCAAAGACGACATAGTAGTCACCCGGAGCCAGATTTTCAAAACGATACAATCCATCGCTGTCGGTCACGGTTGTCAAGCCTGTGTCATTGCCTGCCGCGGTAAAGAGTGATACACGGATGCCTGCCACACCAGGCTCGCCTAATTCCTGAATGCCGTCGGCGTCACGGTCCTCCCAGACCCTATCGCCCACTGCCACAGGCTGATAGATGCCCATATCCAACGATAGATATTCCTCACCACTGGTCAGATAGCCCGTTGCTGCGGATTGTCCGGTGGCTGGGTCTACATCCGAATCGAGCAAGTCATTGCCCGCAGTGGCGGCGGCGTCCTGGCCTGTCACGACAAAGCCTGGTGGCAATGTATCCAGATCAAAGATGACATAGTAGTTGCCGGGAATAGCGTCGTCAAACTGATAGTAGCCGTCATCATTGGTGGTGACGCTGCCTGTCGCCGTATTTGCCAACGGTCCATCGGCGTAGTAGAGCGTGGCCTGTACATTGGGGACACCAAACTCATCCTCATCTTGCAGCCCATTGCCGTCGATATCCCACCACACATAGTCACCGATGGTCACGACCTGTGAGTACAGACCCAAATCTTGCGTTAGGTCATCACCCGTCAATGTGATATTGGCGATTTGCGCATGGCTGGTGTTGGTTTCATCAACCAGCATGCCGTCGCTGTCAACCGCATCATCATCACCTGCATCGGCCACACCCACAAGCCAGCGTGTTGGAATCTCGCTAAATTCAATACAGTAGTCACCCTCAAGCAGGCCGCTAAAGAGGTAGTAGCCCTCGCTATCAGTGACAGTCGTTGCCAGCACATCCCCTGCACAGGCACTGTCATTGAATAGCTGTACCTGAATATCAGCCAGACCATCCTCACTCAAATCCTGCAAGCCATCTTGGTCCAGATCACCCCAGACACGGTTGCCCAAGCTATAGACTGCCTCGGTCGAGAAGCCAAAGTTGAAGCCGCTTTGGTCTGCCTCTGCGGTCGTCAGCGCAACGGCCAACTCATCGCCAGCGAGTGGCTGATTACACGAGGCCAAGTCCGTATCGAGCGGGTCAACTTGCGCAATATAACAGGTGGGATTGTTGGCTCCAGCCAAAGCCACCGCCAAGTCGGTAAAGTGATAGATGCCCGTTGTGCCATCGGTTTCAAGGCTTGCCAGCGCATCACCATTGGCCGTGCCATTACAGTCAGTGTCGGCAAAGAGCGCAACGCTGATGTTACCGAGCGGTGAATCACCATCACCACTGTCATAGGTGCTGTTGTGGTTGTTTGCGTTTTCACACCAGACCACGCCCTCAATTGAGCCGGGCAGATATAGCCCCAAATCAACGGTCTGGTCACTCTGCGTCAACGCAATGTCACTGACTTGGGCGGTGTTGTCAATGGCTGCGGCCACACCATCCGAGTCAATGTTATCAGAGCCAGTGTTGCCTGTTCCCGATGTAATTGTCTGGTCTGCTGGGCTGAGTTGCCAGCCATCGGATAACCCTAAATCGCTAAACTGCACACAATAAGTCCCTGCTTCCAGACGATCAAATTCGTAGAGACCATTGCTATCGGTCGTCGTCAGTTCCATAAAGGCAGCAGCGTCACAGGCGGCATCGCTATAGAGTGCGACGAGAATATCAGGGATGCCCTCTTCATTGTTGTCTTGTAGCCCGTTGCGGTTCATGTCGTTCCAGACCAGATCACCCAAGCTAAAGAGATTGGATGGTGGAATCAGCCCTGCATCCCAATCAACATCCTGTGCGCCCACACCGAGTGTGATTGTGGTTGTGCGCCCTGTATCAATCGCAACATCGCTGTCCGCACTGTCATCGCTGCCCTGATCGGCATCGGCAAAGAGATAATCTGTCGGCAGTTGGCTAAATTCGAGGATGTAGTCGCCGGGACTTAAGCCCTCAAAGAGATAATTGCCTTGGAGGTCGGTGGTTGTGGTCATCAGCAGTGTTGCGTTTGATGCTTCGTATAGCGATACTAGAATATCAGCCACACCAGGTTCGTCATCATCCTGTAGCCCATTGCCGTTGCTATCCTCCCAGACCCGATCACCCAAGGTTGCTGGCTCAAAGATGCCTGCATCGACACCACGCTCGTTCATGCCAGAGAGTAGAGTATAAACACCTGTCACACCCGTGGAGACATCGGCATCGCTATCCACTGCGCTGTCGTCGCCTGCATCGCCACCCATTGATTGTGGACTAAAGTTGTATCCGGTCAAGCCATAGAAAAGGAGATAATACGAGCCAGGGTCGAGGTCAGAGAATAAGTACATACCATCAGCGTCGGTGATGTCAAAGTCGATCAATTGATTGTTGGTGGCGTTATACAACTCGACGGTGACACCGCTGACCCCATTTTCAGGGATGCCCTCTGGGCTATTCTGTATACCATCACCGTTGCCATCAATCCACACACGGTCGCCAATCGAAGGTGGTTGGTATAGTCCCGCATCGAGATCAGTGATGTTTGTGCCGGAGGTAAGGGGGACAGAACCTGTATTACCACTGTTGACATTGACATCGCTATCTGCTATATCATTGCTACCCTGATCCTGTGGAGAGAAAATAAAGCTTGGTGTCCCGCTGGGTTTGGTGACAGCAATGTAATAGGTGCCGGGGAGCAGATTCAAGAAGGCGTAGCTGCCATCTGCCCCCGTTGATACCGTTGAGAGTGCAGTATTGGTGGTGGCGTCATAAAGCGTGACCGTCACACCGGATACATTGGACTCAGCCGCGTCCGCAATACCGTTGGCATCATCATCCAGCCAGACCAAACCCGAAATTGACCCCGGCTCATAATAGCCCGCATCAATGGTGGTGTTGGCTTCGCCCGATGCCAGCGTAAAATCATCGGTCTGACCGCTGGCTTGGTTGGGGTCACTGTCGTTGGTGTCTGCCCCTTGGTCTTGGGCACTGAGTTGGAATCCAGAGGGCGTGGTGAAGATGATATAGTAGTCGCTAGGTGCAATGTTCTCAAAGAGATAGTCACCGTTAAGGCCAGTTGTTGTTGTCATCACCAACGAATCATCTGCCGCGCTATATAGACTGACCACAACACCAGACAACCCATTTTCACTGCTGTCCTGAAAGCCATCGGCATCGACATCTCGCCATGCATAGTCGCCGACGCTGGCTGGCTGGTACAGCCCAGCATCGACATCCAGATTATTTTCACCTTCGGTCAAGGTGATATTCGCCGTTGTGCCTGTCGCATCGACATCGCTGTCAAGTATCTCATTACCACCCTGATTTTGTTGGGTAAAGGTGTACCCAGTGGGTGCAGTCACAACCACATAATATGTATCCGCAGCCAGCCCATCAAAGAGGTAGTTGCCATTGCCGTCGGTGGTGGTGGACATGACAAACGTGTCAGTCGCATCATAGAGCGTGACCACGACATCTGCAATGCCGACTTCAAGTGGATCGGCTGCATTCTGCACACCATCGCCATCAACATCGTGCCAAACTGTGTCACCGAGTGAGGCTGGCTGATACAGCCCTGCATCCACATGTTGGTTGAATTCACCAGAGGCAACGCTGACAGAACCACTCTGCCCTGTGTTGGGGTCAACATCGCTGTCCAATGCACCGTCGTTGCCCGCACCCTGTGGGCTAAACACATAGCCAGCGGGTGGGGTGACAACGATGTAGTAGCTGCCCGCCACCAGATCGTCAAAGGTGTAGTCACCGTTGCTACTTGTTGTCGCCGTGTCAATCAACCCATTGGTGCTGGCTGAATACAGTTCGACCGTGACATTGCCAATGCCAATTTCACCATTGTCCTGCACACCGTTGCGGTTGGTGTCGTTCCATACACGGTCGCCAATAGACCCGGGCGCGGCCTGCGTAAACCCAAAGTCAATATCTTCGCGGTTGGCGACCGAGTTCGGTTCAATCACCAAAATCGGGTTGGTTTCGCTGTCTAACTCAACATTTGTGCCGACAAATGAGGCAGTCGATTGAAAGCCGCTGAGTGCCTCGCCTGTGTTGAAGTTCGAAGGTGGAATGTAAACCCAATAGAGCGTTGTCCCAAAGTCTACCTCAAACTCATACCAGCCCATCTCCACACTGGGTGTGCCGGGGTTATCGCCTGTGACGACACCACTGGAAAGCTGGTCCACGTTGATGTCAAAGATACCATCGTTGTTGTCCACATAAAGCTGGACCAATACCCCGTCGATACCCAATTCGGGGGTGCCCTCTGGACCATCCTGTAGACCATCCTCATCGGCATCATGCCAGACATAGTTGCCCAGCGTGGATGTGCCAGCGGGAATGTTCTGTGACAGGGTATCCTGCTGTGCGAAAAGTGTTTTTGATGTTGTCAGTGTTGCCATGATGAGTGTGATGAAAAGTGTGATGATTGGCAGCGATGTTGGGCGTGATGGGTGTGCGTGTTGCCTGTTGTGATTCATATATGTGTTGTGCCTTTGCTCATATGATTTATGCATAGGTAGGAGGTGGGCAATGATGAGCAACCGAATCTTTCAAGAAACTCGGTTGCTCATCACCGCCCACCTCCTACCCATACAGACGTATCAATGCTTTTTGTTTAATTATATCACAGCAAGCAACGGGTTGACTCTGGTATCTGTTCCATCTTGGCGTACAGTAAAAGTTGGAGAAACCTTACGGCCCACAAAAAAAATGAATGTTACGTAGCATTGGTTGTAAACGCATGTTGGGTACATTAAGAATCAGAACTCAATGATGTATGTACCCGCCAGCACAGGGAACTCGTAGTTCCCGTTCGGGTCCGGTTGTGGTCGTAGCAATTAGGTTGCCATTTTCATCATCAGCATCGGATTTCAATCCGATGCTTTCAGCTATCCACTATTTCCATAAGACTGGCAGATAAATTGTCCACTCCATCTGCGACGGCAACCCCATGTCCATAAACATCTGTGTGCCATCGGCCATGACCATTGCAAGGATGTAGTGTCGATCTGCATCCACCGCCTCATCCATTGCCTCATCGTCAGACATCAATGTATAGGCATAGTCTGCGCCATTTGTACGTCCAGAATGCTGCGCTACAATCATCTCAGCATCGCTGGTGAGTTGGATATAGTCGCCACTCTCTTCGCCAATGGTCATCACATGGAAGCCGATCAACTCGGTTTCATCCGCCGTAGACCAAGACAACGTGACGCCATCATCAGTCATCGCAACATCACGGCTGCTCAACAGAACACTGGTCGGTGCAAAGATGCGCACGGTATCAGTGGCAATCTCGGTGAAGACCTGCGCGGTGTTGACCGTCCAGCTATTGGGCAGTGACGTTGTGTCCAATGTCGCCACAAACTCAACCGTCACATCCCACATATCGCCCGGCGCAAAGTCCTGTCCGAAGCCATTGGGGGCAGCTTGCGTCAAGTCGCTCCATAGAATCTGCCCGCTATTGGCATTGCTGTCTGATTCTGGCATTGTGCGCAGCCCCACATAGGTCAGGTAGGTGGTGCTATAGGTGTCTGTCAACGGCAATGTGGTTATCGTCAATATCCCTGTGTTGGTGATGCGAATGGTGAAGGTCACGGCTGACCCCGGCAGTACAGGGTCTGGTGTATTGCGGATTTTCTCAATCGCGACGCGAGGTGCTTGATAGAAGCCAAAGTCAATCGTCAGGTTATCGACCGCACCGACGGTGACAAGCGTACCGCTGCCATCATGACTGAGATTATTGTTGGTGCTTGGGCTGTTGTCACTGCTGATAGGTGTACCTGCTGGTGTTGTACCGCTTGGCGTTGCAACCGTCACCGTGTAGGTGTCATTCTCTGGCACAGCAATGCTGTAGTTGCCGTTGCCATCCGTGACATCGGTATAGATAGTGCCATCGCTGGCCTCTGCTGTGACCGTTGCGCTGGAAACAGTTGAGGTTATGCCTGTCGTGGCGTCGCCATCGTTGTCGTCCTCAATCCAGACCAAATCACCAATTGTGACCATGTTGGGTGGCACAGGTGTAAAGCCAAAGTCAATCGTCAAGTCGTCGCTTGTGCCGACTGCGACCACTGTGCCGCTGGCGTCGTGGTTTTCATTGTTCCCTGCGCTTGGCACAATCGTGGATGGCATGTAGCCTGCTGGCGTGGATACGGTGACGGTGTATGTTCGATTGGCTGGCACTTCAATGCTATAGTTGCCGTTGCCATCGGTGACATCCGTATAGATAGTGCCATCGCTGTCGGTCACAGTCACACTGACACCGCTGGCATCGGTCACCGCACCCGTACCGGCATCGCCATCGCCATCATCCTCAAGCCATATATAGTCACCGATGGTGACGAGTTGCACAAACCCAAAGTCAATCGACATGTTGCCATTCAGTTCGTCCGCATCATCAAATTGACCGCCGGGGGCTGTCTCGGTGTTTGGCTCATTGTTCGCAACCAAGGTGATGAGGTTACTGACCACCGCCGTGCCAGGGCCACCTGCTTGGATACCATTGTCATTTTGGTCCACGTCGTCGTCTGGATTTGTCTCCGTTGGCGTTGATGAGATAGGCGCATCTGCGGGTGGTGTTGGAATACGGACGTAATATTGACCCGGTGCCAAGTTGACAAAGAGGTATGCACCCGCTGCGGTGACATTTGAGTCAACAAAGTTGTTGCCGCTATCATACAGTTCAACGGTGACGCCTTCGACGCGCCCCTCGGTGGCGAGGTCCCACACACCATTGTTGTTGTCATCATAGAAGAGGTGGCTACCGAGTGTCATTGCTCCGGTGTTGGTGAAGGTACAGG
>JBCCFC010000482.1:0-9264 GCA_039029935.1 Chloroflexota bacterium | reverse complement strand
CCTTTCAGTGGGACTATCACACGCCTTCCTCAGCCTCACTCTTATCCATATAGCCATGCGTCTGTTTCAACCCCTTTTGGATGACCTGCTCCAAATCGCCATAGCGAATCTTGAGTTCAATTACAATCGTCTGTACATCGGAAAGCGTGTGATAGTCCCACTGAAAGGCTTCGATGGGTGGATCATTTTGGGGCTGGATCGGCCAATGCACATACAAATCTGTGCGCTCGCGCCCAAAGCCATACTCGCGCTCAATGCGTCCACCGCCGTTGACAATACGCTGTAGAAATGCCTGCATCAGGAGTTGTGGTCCAGCCTCTTTGTAATTAAATCGCTCTACCCATGATTCAGAATGGCGGCGGAAAAACTGCTGAAAGGCTTCCAACAACTTGGGCATATTGAGACGACCATCGTCATTGACGTACCACTCAGTTTTATGGGTGATCTTGAACTGTGTACTGTGATTAAGTTCACGAGGGATGATTTCGCTGTAGATTGGGTTGGCAATTTGGAGTTCCTTGCCAAACTGGCGGATTAATCCTAAATCACGTACATAGGCGATGTTGTCGTTGTCAATGATTTCCAGATCACCCTCGCTGGATAAAATCGGCTCGATAACTTCTTTGACACGAGATTCCTTGAGCTTATCGGTTAGCTGGTCGAGATGCGTATCGCGTCGTTGGATGAGCCGTTCTTTTGCGATTTGGACCATTTTTTCCGTAATTACAATGGACCGATCTCGATTTTCTTGCATATTGCGGGTAAGTTCGTACCCCATTGCATTAACAATCCAAGGTTGACCCTGAGTCAAGTACCAAAGTAGCTCAAGAGCGTTTTGTGTAAATACTTGTCCCGTCGTATCGGTATGTTGTTGATAGAGCGTACACATTTCTTCCTCGCTAAAATCACCCATGCGTAGTGATTCAGCTTTTATATTGAAGGCACTACCGCCTGTGATAATCGTCTTTTCACGGCTAGAATGAATGCGATAATCGCGCACATCACGAATGCCGCAGAGAATAATGCTGTGCGGGAATCCGTGTGGACGACTGGCGTAACCTGCACGTAGTTGACGTAGCAATGAAATCAGCGTATCACCGATTAAGGCATCCACTTCATCCAGCATAAGGACAATTGGTTTTGGGCTGGATTGTGCCCAAGCTGTCAACAATTCATTGACGGCACCGGAACCTCCGTGATCTTTTGAAATAGATTGCCAGTTATCTTGGACAAAGGAGTCTTGAAGATATAACTTTTCTTCGCGCGCAAACGATCTTAAAATTTCATGCATAGCAGACTCAACATCTTCACGGTTAGCCTGCGCTGTTTCGACATTGACATACAAGGCTTGATAGCGACCACTCTGGTTCAGAAAGTCCATCAGTGCCATCATAAATGTCGTTTTGCCCACCTGACGAGGTGCGTGAAGAATGAAATATTTTTGTTGCTGAATCAAACTTAAAATTTCACGCAGATCAAATCGTTCAAGTGGTGGTAAATAGTAATGTAAATCTTTTTTAATAGGTCCGGCGGTATTAAAAAAACGCTCCGGTTTAAGCTGATCCCAATCAAACTCAAGCATGATGTTCCCCTTTCGTCAAGTCTCCACAATAAGCTCAAAAGTTCCCTTGCATTATAACACAAACCGCACTATCAACCACCTTCAACATGGCCGACCTCTTTATGAGTACCTTTTTTCAGTGAAGAGCAACGATATTTATGGAGGAAGTCTAACTTTACGCTACGTAATAGCTAACGGCTGTATTCGGAGCAGTTCAGAATAATGTTGTTGTTCCGATTCCCATAAATCAACCACCTGTTGTGCATTCAGCCAGAACTGCGCACTATTGCCAAACAGCCTTGACAAACGCAACGCCATTGTTGGCGAGATCGAGCGTCGTTCTTTCAATATTTTTGATTGACATATTCCCTTCCTTTAATGATAATCTGTCACTTCAACATCATAGGCGTCACCATTGACAAAGCGAAAACATATACGCCATTGCATGTTGATTGATAGGGAAAGTTCATCAACAAATCTCTCCCTTTGAAATGGCTAGCAACTCTCAAACACTACATCATCAAAGCTAACAAACGCCTCATTATCTGTAAAATGATTACATACCCGAAACCATAATCGTTTTGCCTTCATACTCTTCTGTACGAACAAAAATCTTCTCATCCCACGTTCGTTTTTGAACACTGCGATCAAAAATCAGCAGATGCCCTTCCTCAGCCTCACTCTTATCCATATAGCCATGCGTCTGTTGCAGCCCCTTGTGGATGACCTGCTCCAAATCTCCATAGCGAATCTTGAGTTCAATCACAGTGGAATACTACTTCACCGCACCCATCGTCATGCCCTGCACGAAATGCCGCCGAATCGTCATCGACAAAATAAACACAGGAATCATCACAATCAACCCCGTCGCCGACATCCAGTCCCAGCGGATGCCAGTCGCCGTGTTGGTGCTGAGAAGACCAATCGTGAGTGTACGTGCCTCTTGACGCGTGAGAATCAGCGCAAAGAGGAATTCGTTCCATGTCAGGATGAACGAGAAGACACCTGCGGTGATGATGCTAGGGGCAAGCAGTGGGAGGGTGATGAACCGTAGCGTTTGAAACTCATTACAGCCATCAATGAGGGATGCCTGCTCAATCTCGGTTGGCAGTGCATCCACAAAGCCTTTGATCATCCAGATTGAGTAGGGCAACACGATGGCAAGGTTAATCCAAATGAGACCAATTTGTGTGTCTACCAACTGGAGCCGACGGAAGAGCGAGAAGAAGGGCAGTACAACCACAACGGGTGGCAGGAATTGGGTGATGAGGACCCAAATCAGTAGAGGTCCTTGCCCCTTGAAGCGATGACGCGAGAATGCATAGGCGGCCATGACAGCCAGTGGTAGTGCGATCAGCACTGTACCCGCTGAGATAACCAGACTGTTAAGCGTAAGAGGCAAAAATGATAGCGGGTCTTGGAAAATGGCGCGGAATGAGTCTAAGGTTGGCACAAAGCGGAATTCGGTTGAGAAGACATAGCGTTCTGGTTTAAAGGCCGTTAGCCCGATCCAAACAATGGGGAAGATCATGAAAATGATGATGACAATTCCGGCAATCATATTGCCAAGGTCTTCAAATCGTTTTTGTTGCTTGTGATCCATTAGGAATTCACCCCACTATACAAGGCACGGACGTAGAAATAGGCCAGAATTGACATGACGATGATGAGGATATAGGAGAGAGCCGAGGCATATCCCATATCGAGTGTGACAAAGGCCGTTTGGTAGACATAGTAGTTGAGCGTTTGTGTCGCACGTCCCGGTCCACCGCCTGTCATGGTGACAACTTGGTCAAACATTTTTAGTGAGAAGATGGTTTTGAGCAAGGTGGCAATAATGATGACCGGACTGAGCAGTGGGAGGGTGATGTGCCGAAATAGCTGCCAATTGTTGGACCCTTCTACCTTGGCCGATTCAAAAATATCCGTGGGGATGGCGTTGAGCGCACCGATAAACATGAGTGCAATCAGCGGTGCCCATCCATAGGTTTCTGTCACAGAGAGCCAGAACAACGCCCAGAACTCGTTGGCTAACCACACAAGGTCTTTGGAAAACGGGAAAAAGAAGTCGATCATTTGGTCAAGAATGCCATACTCTGGGTTGAGCATAAAGCGGAAGGTGTAGCCTTTCAACGCAGGGCTGACGGCAAAGGGGAAGATGAGCAGGGTACGGATGAAGGTGTTGAAGCGGCTCTGGCGTTGTAAAATCAGTGCCATCGCTAATCCGATGAGGATGGTCATCAAAACTGAGATAATCGTAAAGACAGCGGTGACGTAGAGGCTATTGGCAAAGAAGCGGTCATCAAAGGCACGGGCATAATTGTCAAAGCCAATCAGCGCGCCTGGGGTTGGCGAGCGTGATAGCTGCCACCGACGAAAACTAGCGTTGAGCGTGAATAGCAGGGGATAGGTCGATGTTGCCGCAATCAGGAGCATGGCAGGAGCAAGCAGCGCAAATGTGATTCGCCTTCTTTGCATGTGGTTTCTCTCTTGGTGTGGACCAGTAGTCGGTAAGTCAGTAGGTCGGTATTCGGTAGGCCAGTGAGTCGGTAGGTCAGTAACCGAATACCGAATACCAACCTACCGAATACCAATAGTCGGTGAGCAGTGGGTCGGTAGGTCAGTAACCGAATACCGACCTACCGATCTACCGAATACCGACCTACTGATCATCGACTTACCGATTAGTCATAATATCCATTACGTTCCATCACGTCCGCAACATCATCTGCGGCTTGATCAAGCATGGCCTGAATGTCACCACCGTTGGCTGCCATCTCGTTAATAGCAACCTCTAGGATGGAAACGATTTCCGGCCATTCTGGCAACAATGGCTGTGAGCGTGCATTTTCCAGTACCTTTGCACCCACACCCTGCAAACCACCATGCACCTCATTGACCTCTTCATCGGCCAAAACGCTGAGGCGTACAGCAACGTTGGTATCCAGTGCTGGATCGTCAGATGCAATCACAACTTCCTTCTCAATTTCAGCATTGAGGAAAAATTTCATATATTCCCATGCTGCATCCTGATTGTTCGAGAAGCTGTTGATGCCGACCTGCCAGATGTGACCATAGGACGATGTGCCTTTGCCTTCCCAACCTGGAATCGGTGCAAAACCAGCATTCTCACAAACCTCGGCTGGATTGGCCTCACAGTTTGTGCCTCGGCTATACATCCACCACCAGCCAGTGAAAATGGCCGCACGACCTTGGTTATATTCAGCGTTGCCTTCTTGCTCGTTAAAGGCAACCGAACCTGGACTGGTGTAGCCATTGCTGAGGAAGCTCAGATAGCGTTCTGTTGCTTCCAGCCCTTCGGCATTGTTGAAAATAGGATTGAACTCTTCATCAAAGATGTCCCCACCATTGGACCACAACATGCTTTCCCACACAAACATGTTTTGACCCGCGTTGATGCCATAGTACATAGAGATTGGATAGACTTCGCTGCCCTCTGCATCAGTCAATCCTGCCGCTTGGATGGCAGCAGATGCGTCCTCAAGCTCGGCCCATGTTGTGGGTGCTTCCAAACCCAGGTCAGCAAAAATGTCCTCACGATAGAACATCATGAATGGATGCCCACGCAGCGGGATACCATACTGCTGGCTGCCGTCCAGATAGCCCTGACCTGCCGTGATGTAGGGTGGTGGATAGTTTTCCAAATCCCAGCCGTCACGTGCAATGTAGTCATTCAATGGCAGCATATAGGTTTCAATGCTTGGACCCCATGCATCCACATAGGCAATCAGGTCGAATGCAGGTGAGCCAGCCGTGACCTCGGCAATAATCTTGCTCTGGAATTCGCCATAGGGTGAGTCGCCCCATGTAACAGAGATACCTGTCAATTCGGTAAATTCAGCCGAGCGTTTGTTGAGCGCAGCAAACTGTGGTGCGGTAGCACAACAGATCAAAAAGTTGAGTTCAGTGCCGTCAAATGGCTTGCCAGCCTGCAAATTGTATTTTTCCAGCATAGCTGCTGTTTCTGGATCAACTTCCTCCATCGCAGCGTCGTCCGTATCAGCCGGAGCCGCCTCTGGTGCAGCCGGTGCGGCACAGGCCGCAAAGACCAGTGTCAACCCCAGAAGTAAGCAGAACAGTGTGGTAAAGCGCAAAAATGACTTGTTTTGCACAGTTTTCCTCCCTTGAATAGATAATTGATTTATGCCAACTGTTGTCATATTCACAATTAGCATAATTTTGATGGACATGTTGAGTCTATCAGATTTTTTATGCGAAGCAAAATTTGAGGCGTTTTGTATAAGGATAGCCAATCGGGAAACAATGGATTAAGATTTATGGTATAATAATGCATATGTTTTGATGGCTGATAAAAATTGCGAGGTATTTATGCAAGAAGCACAAGTTTTAAAATTACAAGTATCAAGAGCGGCAGATGCTCTACCCATTGAAGCATTACGGCGTTTGGCTGAATTTGCTTCGTTTCTCGAAGAGAAATCTGTCAGCTTTTTTCAGCGACATCATAAGTCGTCTGAGAATGCTGAAAATGGATCCATCAAGTATGATGTATCCGTGGCGGACCCCTTAGATGCACAAGATGTTTTGACCTATACGACGACAGACCCAGATTTGCAAGCTGAAGATAGGATCATTGCGCAAGAGGCAAAAGCATATGCACAAATGCACCCTGAATTACTGTTGAAGTATCCTCGGCAGTATGTTGCCATTCATCAAGGGGAACTGGTTGATCGCGATACAGATAAAATCGCGTTGTATCGTCGCTTGGCTGAACAATATGGGGATACACCGCTTTTGGTGCGTCAGGTACTGCCAGAAGTTGTTCCAACTGTGCGTATCCCGTCATTTCGACTAGAATAATATTTAAGAATCGGATACAGTAAAGAAGGCAAACCCATGACACAACTCATTGACATGCATGACTATGACTCTTCCCATGACCCATCAATGCCAGTATTGGAAATTGGATTGAGTCACATACTAGAGGTACAACCATTAACAAAGGTAATCGCATTGGTCGATTCGGGTTCCGATGTGACGACAATTCCACTGAAGATATTGCAAAAAGTCAATGCAATACGTGTAGGAGAACGATACATAGTCGGGGTCACAGGTGATCGTCGCCTCGTCCGTCTCTACTCGGTCAAAATCCACATAGGCTCCCATTCATCCTATGATATTGATGCTGTTGCGAATACAGTCAATCAAGAGACGCTGTTAGGACGTGATATCCTGAATCAACTAGAGGTTACGTTGAATGGGTTTGCTGGTGTAACCGAAATTCGAGTGTAATAAAGTTCTGTTCTCATTCCTTAAGGCCTTGACCTGCCGAGTCATATGACTTTGGACACTACCAAACATGACCGTTCTCATGCTATCCTAGACCTATGCAATCATCATTCAAGTTGAACAAATAGGACCAAGGATACACATGATTTACACGATTCTACTCACCATTCACATCATCGCTGGATTCAGCGCATTGGTCGCTGCCTTTGTCGCTACATTCACGGCCAAAGGGCGCACATGGCATCTCTACAGTGGACGCGTTTACTTTTGGGGAATGGCGGTCATCTTTGTCACGGCCATCCCGATGGCAATCATGCGCCCCAACCCCTTTCTCTTTTTAATCGCTATCTTTAGCTTTTATCTCGCATTGGCGGGTTGGCGTTTTGCCAAAAATCGGCGCGGCAAACCAACACGGCTTGATTGGAGCAGTGCTGGCATCATGGCGGTGACATCAGTGGCAATGCTTGGCTATGGTGTCTATATGCTGATGACGGGCAATACAATGGGCATCACCTTGCTTGTCTTTGGTAGTATCGGTGCGGCGTTGAGTGTCTTTGACCTCATTACATTGAGAGGCGGTGGGGTACGTGGCAAAAAGCGCATTGCTTATCACTTGACAGGCATGTTAGCAGGGACCATTGCCACTGTCACCGCCTTTATTGTCACGAATTTCGAGTTTGAGCCAGAGTTTGTGTTGTGGTTGGCACCGACTGTAGTGATCACGCCGTTGATTTCTTGGTGGAATGCACAAGTAATGAAGGGAAAAATGAAGTAAGACTGGATGAATGGGTAGGGGATTAGGCAGTGTTCTCAGCCATGCGGGTAATGATTATTTTCAGTACCTTGAGAATACGAAAGATATCGACGATGTCCTCACGTGTGGCTGAATAGCTGTTGCTGATGCTGTATTCTAGCCCTTGTAGAATCATAAAATACCAGATATTTCCCTTGATATAACAGCCGTAGACTGGCTGCTCATGTTGGTTGATTTCTTGTGCGACCAACATTGCGGCAAGTACTTGACCAGCAGGGTCGCCTTCTGAATCATCTTCGCGCTTATATTCGTGTAAACAGAAATAGGGTTGCTCAGGTTCAAGTCTGCCCGATGCAATCATGCCATCCGGTTTACCGCCTAGCTCAACATCCCCAATTTTTCCTTCCAGTGTCCGTTCGGCAAAAAAACGTCGATTTTCACCTGAAAATTTGACCATTTTCAGTAGCGGCGCAATAAATTCATAGGCCAATTCCAACTCATTCCAGCCTCGTAGATTTTCAGTCAGTTCTTCTTGCAAAGTTGCAAGCTCTTGTTTTTCTGTATCCGAAATCTCAACCTCTTGATCTATCCAACTAAGTAGAAGTGGTGTGTTTCGTACTTCACGGACACCCAAATGCTTTTCTAGCCAGATAAGGCTACACTGTTTAAATGTTCGTTTCATCATTCGACCTCATTGAATTTTCACGGAGTCACCCTTCCCAACAAATACCGATGATGCGCCCACACAGCCTTCACCTGCCAAGGTAACTTCGCCTTATCCAGCCACGCATACTTCATCACGCGCTCATACAAATCTGGCTCTTCATTCATGTAATAGGCCATTGTACTCCAGTGCCAATCGTCACCCGTAAACTGCTCTTCAAGTTTCTGGCTGCGGATGCCTAGCTTTTTGAGTACATCAGCGGCAGGCATCACTGTATCAGGCCAAGGTGGAACATCCAGCACACCTTGCTCGATAATCTCAACACCAGCGTTTTCCAAAATTTTACGGATGCGGTGAATGTGTGTCCAACTTTCGTCGTGATGATGGAAGAATTCACGGTCGATGACTAGCTTGCGCAGCCAATAGCCGACTTGGATGTTGTTGGGCATAGCAACAAAAACAAGATTACGACTGGTGCGCACCAGTTCGTTCAGCAGCCCCTCCGGTTTTTGAATATACCAAAGCCCAGCCCACTGCCATGTGAGATCAAAGGTGTTGTCCTCAAAAGGGAGTTGATGCCAGTCGGTTTCTGGAATATGGACAAACTCAGCGGGTAATTCCAGGTCATCATGCCAGATTCGCTCAACGCCTTCGATCCGCTCAGTGTTGTCATCGACCATTGTCACGTCAACACCGTTTTGGGCAAAGATGACATCATTGATGCCACTCACACCAGCCATGCCATAAAGCGGGGCTTCCAACACCGATTGGATGTTGTGTTGACGACGTAAGTCATCCAGAAAATCGTTGAGGACAAAGCGCTCATAGACCAAACCTAAGCCTTCATTGTAGTCAGTGAGGTATTTACGCCATGTGTTCTTTGGTTCTGTAGTCGTTGTTGAGTTGTTCATGGATTGTTCATGTGTTGTGTGTTAGATTATTCCAGTGGATTTTTCGGGGGTTTTTTTTAGTGAAAAAAAATAAAAACCCCCAAATAAAAAGGTACAAAAACGAAGT
>JBCCFC010000481.1:0-9280 GCA_039029935.1 Chloroflexota bacterium | reverse complement strand
GTCCTGGGAATGGGACAACACCATAATTGGTGTCTGGTTTGTAGCGATGATGCTGGGCAACTTTCCAGTTACCGCTACAGGTCATGGCTGATTGGTCCGTCCAGAAGTAGTCGTTTGGTCCACGACAGTTACCACCAGCACAGGCGGCTAACATAGCGTCAAGTTCCTCTACACCAATCTGGTCGATAAAGCCCTTCAGAAATTCCATTGACGCAACGTTGTTCTCGTTGGCAAAGGTGATACGACCATCGCCATCCTGGAATTCACCACCAAAGGCAAAGCCCCATGTATAGAGCCACGCTTGGTCATAGATAGGATTAAATCCATAGCGGTCAATCGCCCCCACATCGTTTTTGGTTGTCAATGCCGCCGTCGCTTCCATCAACTCGTCCAAGTTTGTTGGTGGTGATTCAGGGTCTAGCCCAGCCTCTTCCATGATGTCCATGTTGTACCAGAGTGCGCGCGTGTCCGTGTCAAAGGATAGTGCATAGACGCCCCCTTTATAGACCGTCTCTTCCCAAGCAAAGTCGAAATAGAGGTCCTTGGTGACACCCGCGGTATCGGCAAAGTCTGAAATGTTGGTAAAGAAACCTTCATGGGCAAATTGTGGAACCGTGAAGCGGTCTGCGTAGTGGAGTGCGGGTGGGTTGCCACCTGCAACAGCGGTTAGCAGTTTCTCATCTGCCTGACTACCCTGTGTTTGGGCAATGTAGACAAATTCAACCTCGGCACCGATTTCATTCTGCTCATTGTAGATGTCAATGATCTCTTTGATGGATTCTTGCGCCAAGTCAGTCATGCGTGACCAGGCTTCCATCTTTATACCCTCGGCGGCAGCGTCACCACCGCCCTCATTGCTGCCAGAAGGGGCAGCCACAGGTGCAGCACAGGCTGCTAAAACGGCTGCACTGGCTGCCATGCCTGTGAGTTGCAGAAATTGCCGTCGCGAAAATTGGCGTTTTGGATGATTGCTCATGATTTCTCCTTATGATTGATACCCTAGAACTACAAAAAAATAAGAGAGGCATTGAACTATCCGACATCATACTGCTTTTCTTGCCTTGTGTCAAACGGCGCAAAACAAAAAACAAATATGCTGATTGGCCTGACTATTGTATCGCAAATCCTTTTTCTGTACAACCACGCCAAATCGTAAAGCGTAAATCGCTCATGATTTGGTCAACCTGCTCTGGTTTGTCGAGCCAAAATGTGAGTTCAAACTGTAATGTGCTGGCGCTAAAGCTGGTGAAATAGACTTGTGGGATGGGTTTTTCGAGAATAAGCGGATTTTGTCGGGTAATGGCAAGCAGCAATGTCCGCATTTGATCTGGGTCCACATCGCTGCTTACGTCGAGCGTCAATGAGTCACGAACAAGTCGGTTGGTATAGGTATAGGTGGAGACGGCGGATGTCAGGAGCGTCTTGTTGGGGACAAAAACTTCCACATTGTCCTGTGTGCGCAAAACCGTCGAGCGCATCCCCAGCCGATGGACAACGCCCTGTTTGCCTGCAATCTCCACAACATCACCGGGACGCAGGGTGCGGTCAAAGAGCAGAAGGACACCGCTGACGACATTGGCAACAAGGTCTTGCATCCCAAAGCCAATGCCCACCGAGAGTCCACCGCCGATGATGGTCAAGGCAGATAGATTGATGCCCAACACGCCCAGTGACGCTAGTATACCAATAATAATGAGTGTGTAGTTGGTTGTATCCCCAATCGCACGTACAAGATTATCATCAATATCGGTGCGTGGCAATATCACCCGATTGAGTAGATCGGCAATAATCTGTGAACAGGCGAAAAAAATATAGAAGGTGACGATGGCAATAAAGAGACTGCGTAGCGAAATAGATGCACCCAGAATGGTAAAGAGTTCAATGGTGCCCAGCGGGAAGGTATCGACTAGTTGTGTATAGACACTCCATATCATGAGGATGGCAAAAAAGGGGCGCAGAAAACGTCGTGTGTATCGCAGTGCAATATCTTTGGGGAGAAAAACGGGCAGTAAGCCTTCGAGGATGCGATAGGCCAAGAGTAGCCAGAAGAGAAGGCGTAGTTGTTCGATGAGTCCCCAACGCCAGAGGTTGCTTTTGAAATAGGTGATGGCGAGTTGGCTAAAAATCAGTCCTAAAATGGGAAAAAAAGTGTGTTCAATCGCATAGGCCCACAAGATCAATTGGGTTTGCCAAGGTGAGAGAGCGATGTGGGGTGTCTGGCTATAGGTCGTTGTCTGCGTATCGATTTCGGGGTTGATGTTGGCGCGCACCATCGCGACGAGACGTTTGGGGGCAATACGGCTGAGAATGCGCTCCAACAGAAAAGGCAAAAACCATGAAAGCGCAAATACAATGATAAATGCAAGCAGTTGCCGCTGCACAACAGGCCGTTCAAGGACAATCTGGATGATGTTAATCTGTTCGTATAGTGCCTGTAAGCGTGGGTCACTAAAATTCATAGGTTAATCCTATTCTGATTTTGTTGTCGTACTGTCAACCAAATACTGTCAACCAAATACTGTCAACCAAATACTCGACATGATTCGAGCATAATTACACCTCGATGAGACCAGAGTATAGCAGATTTCCCATATTTTCCATATTTTGCAAGGACAGAGCATTTGCAACTTATTCTACTGCACCATACACCTCAATCGCCCGCTCCAACTGTCGACGCTGTGCAATCGACATCAAGTTATAGGCTACTTCTTGGACAACGGCCAGCCGAAATTGATAGGTTTGTGGCTCTGGTCGTGTCCCATTGGGTGATATGGTGATTGGCTTGCCTAAGGGTGTCGCCATCTGTGGTTGAATCCAGTAGTCATCAACAAGATGTTGGATGCTGGAGAGTAGTGTGGGTTTGTCTTGTTCGAGAGGATAGACATCGTAGAGCAGATCGAGATTGAATTCGGCGCCAATGACGCTGGCGACTTTGAGCGTTAGCTGGAGTTGGGGAGAGAGTTGGTCGAGTTGACTGGTGATGACATTTTGCACGGTGTACGGTAAGTGTGTCCCCTTTATACCAAAACCGTTTTGGGCAGAGTCGGTCTGGATGATTTTATGCTGTTGTGGATCGATCTGGATTTTGCCCATTGACAGGAGGGTATCGGCAACGCCCTTGCTATAGAGCGGGTAGCCCTGAGTCCGTTGATAGATAAAATCGATGATGGTGGATTCAAATGCGCGCACTTGCCAGCGTTGGCAGAGGAGCCGCTCAATATTTTCTTTGGAAAGGGGGCTGAGTTGCAACTCCTTGACGGCAGTAGGTGTTAATGATACAGGTGTTGATGATACAGGCGTTGATGATACAGGCGTTGATGATACAGGCGTTGATGATACAGGCGTTGATGATACAGGGGTCGTTTGCTGCTCAAGGTCTAATTTGGTTAACCGAAATTTTTCTGATTGAAAGGCAAAGGAGTAGCGGGCGGCCATAATAATCAGACATTGGGGGCGCGCTTCGGAGGCCACGATTGTCTCTAATACACGCAGCGACTCGCTATCAAACCACTGTACATCATCCAACAATAGCACCAGTGGCTTCTTTTGCATGGCTTGACAGATCAGTTGGCTCAACAAAAAGCATCGTTTTTGACTACGTTCTTCTGGGACCATTTCCAACAGCCGCTGGCTTTCAGGCAAGTCCAAGGGGAAGAGGTCGTTGAGCAGTGCTGCCCATTCAATCAACGAGGAGTCCGTGGTGTATAGATGTGCCAAGACCGCACCCTGTTGCGCACCCGCAAACTTTTTGGTGTCAGCGGTGTGTAGCCCCAAAATTTCAATCAATAGCGGCAACCACACGTGATACGGTTGCGTTTCGCTGATGACGTGCCCAGAAGCCCAGAGCGTTGTATATTCTTCCGTAGCGTTGTCCAGATGTGCTTGTACCGCGTTGAGCAACAGCGTCTTGCCGATGCCCGTTTCGCCCGTCAGCAAAAAGCTCTGTTCAACACCCTCCTGCAATGCATCCACAGCATCAAAGAGAATTGATAGTTCACGATCACGCCCAATAATTGTGTCGGGAAGTGCTTTTTCCTCAGAACTCTGCTGTCCATTTGTGGGTGCATCGCCATCCAGGGAGACCAGCGGGATATCATTAAACTGATAGTACGGCTGCTGAAACGTATGACGACGTGGTGGGTAGGGCTGTGCGGAGCCATTGAGATATTGGGGAATATTGTTGGCTGTGTAATACCAAGGGACATAACTCGCACCTGTCTCGTAACCAACGGTGGTTGTAAATTCATCGTCAAAGGTGCCAACTTCGGGGGAGTAAATCGGGACAATCTCGGTCTTGCCTTTGACCGTGATCGGTTCGAGAATTTCAAAGGGGATGGTGTTTTTGGCAAGCTGATAGGTGATTTCATCGCAATAGATTTCGCCTGGTGCGGCCTGCATCAAGCGCGCGGCAATGTTCATGACATCACCCATCATCGTGTATTCATGGCGTTGTTCGTTGCCCACCAAACCACAATAGACGCGTCCTGTGGCAATGCCAATAGCACTATACAGCCCCAAGTCCTGCAAACTCGACAAGATATCAACGCTGGCACAGATGGCGCGTTGGGCATCATCCTCATGAGCAAGCGGTGGCAGCCCCATGCCCGCAATCAGCGTTGTGCCCTTGTCATCCACACTGAGCTTGTTGATGCTACCCTCATAGCGATAGATGGCATGTTGAACGGCCTGCATAATCGTTTGCGCTTCGGAGAGCGGTGTGATATGGCTCAATTCAGGCAGGTGGATAAAGATGACGGTGATAAAACGAAGCTCGGCCAGCCAGTTGGCCTGCCCCGCAGTCAAGCGTTCGCGCACGGCACCGGGGATATAGGCGCGCAGTGTGGCCTCGGCTTCGCTTGATGGATGGGGCACAAAGGTGGGTTTAAAGGAGACATCGACCAACACTTCGTCAAGTTTTGCGCCCCAAGGCAGTCCCCCCACCATTGTTGGCAACAGGGAAAGTGCGGTCCCCTTACAAAGGCGATGCACAAGATTCCATGCAGACGGTGACATAACAATCTCATTGGTACGCCGCAAATTGTTGGCAGTCCCAATCTCTACCATCGGTTCGCCAGAGACCAGCAACTCCCAACGGCCATATAGTCCACCCAAATGGGCCATAAAAATGTCACCCGCGGCAATCGAAATCCGCAGATGGACTTCTTTATCTGCCAACGTTTCATAATCACCAGAAAGCAGATGACCTGCATTGAGGTCAACTTGGGATAACATGGTCTTGCTACATTGAACAGCCTGTAAAATAGCCCGCTGAAGGCGAATCTTATATTGCTCATCGCTGGACAAGGAATACGAATCATCTCCAGACGCGTCCTCGCCACATGAGAGCGGATCCACCTCTTCGCCCTCCATGGGTATATCGCTAGCATCGCTGGCAGGGTCGAGGACATAGCCCAGATGTGCTTTGGTGGCGGGCCATACCGCAATGATGGCGTCGCCTGCAAATTTGACGATATCGCCCCCATGTGCGGTGATGACTTGAATGAGCTGATCAAAATAGGAGTTGAATAACTGCGTGAGCATTTCTGACCCAGCACCGCCCGGCCCCAGACCAGACATCTGGATGCTCAATGCCGTAAAGTCAGAAAAATCGGCAAACAAAACTGCCGCTGGAAATACCTCGCCAGATGGTGCATTGATCGGTGTTGGGTTCTTTTCTAGCGACTGCGTGACAATTGCAGGCAGGTAACTGGTCAATGTGTTTGTTAACGTTGACATAATATCAATAAAGTATTAACATAAAAAAGCTTTCAGCGAATCAGCCGTCAGCTTTCAGCCAGAATCTGACCGTATCTCTTGGCTGATTTTATACTTTCCTATATCATAAAAATAACATATGGCGAATGGCTTGTACGCGCTTAATCGCTCGTGGTTTGTAGGGGTTTGATATATCAAATTCCTACAAGTACACCAGAATATTAAGTGGATACAATGACTTATATATCTATACAAGATGCCGCGATAACTGATCAATCTGCTCTTTATTATAACAAAGAACAGTCGAATCCTTGCGATCTCTCCATCGGTCTGTTGATGTTTATTTATTTAAACAAACCCCCAGATAAGTAAACCCAAACCGATTGCGCCCCTTACTGGAAGAAACAGTCCAATTGTCGTATCTATTCCGACATGCGATTGTAAGGCTCTGGTTAAAAGAATCGAGGGATAATGGAGTTATCATGACTGGTAATTGGTTGGGTCGATATTCTCGGTAGGTCGGTGTTCGGTAGGTCGGTGTTCGGTAGGTTGGTACTGACCTACTGACCCACTGACCTACTGACCCACTGATTACTGCTCCAGATTCGTTTCAAACTTATATGACGCTATTTTGTGAAATAAGGTTCGTTTGTGTGGCGATGAAAAAAGCTCATATTCAGTCAGTGGATAAACGAAATAATTACCCAAAGGCGAAATCATTGGTTTACACACTTTTTTGATATGAGCGATGAAAAGAGTTCGATGATATGACGCGTACCTATATCTACATCATATTGGTGGTTTGGCTGGGATTCTTGCTCAACCAAGCTGGCCTCATTGCTGGTGTCAATGTCGCGCTGAATATTCAGCCAGTCAGCGCGGCAGACATGTCCCATCAACTGCAACAAACTGCGTCCACACCAACATTGGACTTTACCATCGAAGTTGAGCCAAATAGCGTTGATGATACGGGACAGGCAACCCCGGGCACCACGCTACTTACTATTGTAACAGTTTTTAACGACACAAATCAGACCATCTTTGCACCATTATTCATTGCAACAATCCCGAATTTTACAGTTTTTGATAGAAATGGCAGCGATGAACGGTGGGGACTGACCGCAGTTCCACCGGGATCAGCCAGCCATCGCCCCTGTCCTGATGGTCATCTGGCCGGACAAACCTGTGTGATTTCGTTAGATGCGTTGCAACCGAGTGAACGTGTAACCACGATTCGCTTTGCTGTGGATATTAATGAAGCGTTGCCCACATCACTAGAGACGTTGATGTTTGGTGTAGATGTGGTTGGGTCATTAGAAGAGAATGGTGCGCTAAATTTTATGCAAAACGCGTCTATCAACGTGCCGCTGGTCCAAGCTGGTACATCACTCACCAACCCTGTTACAGGAACGGTTGATCCACCAACCAGCCTACCTGTCATGAGTGAGCCTGTCATTGAAGGCGTTGGCGCGGAGTTGGTGATTGCACCATCCCTTGAACAGAATACACCCACCATTTACTTACCGTTGGTGATGCAGTAGGTTGCAGACGCGTAGAGGCACGAGACGGATTCTGGTCTCGCCTCGTGCCTCTGTGTAGATGCTAGTAGATGGGTAGGTTGGTATTCGGTGGGTCGGTATTCGGTACAGATTCACCGACCTACTGGCCTACCGCCCCACTATTCCTCCAACGTCGCCCGTGAGAAATCGGCCAAGCGGTCACGATCCCCCACCTTGGCGTGTTGATACCAAAGACGGTTGGACAATGCGCGTGCATCGCAGAGAACTCCCTGATTCTCAAAATATTCGCAGACACGCTGTACATCGCGCTGCAAAATCTGACGAGCGTTGGGATTGCCTGCTGTACTCACGACCTGTGGGAAGTCGATCAATGTGATCTGGCCTTCCCAGTAGAGGATGTTAAATGCGGACAAATCCCCATGAATGAGATCAAACGCCAGCATCAACTCGATGTTGCGGATGACTTCTTGAAAAAGTTCATGCGCTTCATCGCGGTCCATTGAGACTTCCTGCAACGTCGGTGCAGCAACACCCGCATCCCCCACATAGCCCATGAGAATGGCATTTTCACTGGCCGTGTAGGGTTTGGGGACTGCTGCCCCTGCGTTGTAGAGTTTTTCCAAGGTGGCAAACTCATGCATGAGCCACGATGTATGAGACACCTGTGCACCATAGGATGATTTATTCTTGAGTGCGCGTCGTGTACGGCTGTCCACCTTTTCGACAGGGCCACCCGTTGGTGACATCAGCTTGCGCCCCTCGCGGTACATCTTGTCATTACGCAGATTGCGGAACTGTCGTGGACGATAGACCTTGGCCGCTAACAGTTTAACACCCGTCGCTGGTGTGGCCTCACAACGATAGACACTGGCCTCTTTGCCACCTTTCACCTGGGCCAAGATATCGCTGATCAACTCCTCCTCATAGAACAAGCGCACTGAATTCAACAAAAAGGTTTCCTCATAGCGTGTCTGTGAGTAGGTGGTCTCAAAGCCCCGTTCCAAACCCGTTGTCTCGGCAATCTCTTGCAAGATTTGTGCCTGCGTTTTCTTGGGGCGATGATTGGCTTTCTTTTTACGATGACGTGGCTGACGTTCGCCGCCATTTAATTGAAATCGTTCCTCATAATATGCAGTCTGTGCCTCCTCGTCAAAATGGTCATTATAGGTGTTATGGTTGACAAATGTTGTATCATCTGCATATAAGTCAACCTGGTACAAATCAGTTTGATAATTATTTAAAGATGTTGTATTTGTATTCAAGGTAAAAATTTTCCTTAACGTCACTATGGAATATGGTAAAAAAAATATACTATCGGGGGCATAGATAGGAAGCACACTATCAATCAGAAAACAACACAATGTACGCATAGCGCACGTGCCGTGTGGATTGATAGATGAGTAAAATTACCCTAACCAATTTTGGATGCCATCACATGGACTGCTTATTGCCAAATGGCATAACACCAATAACCAAAAGCAGACTGCTAGGATTTAGATCAATCCTAAAAACGGACAATCCAAAAACGCGGATAGGATCGGTTCAAGTAACCGTTAAACTATGTTGTTATGAAACGAAATGGAAAAAGAACAATACTGATTGAAGTGGTAGATACGTAGCCAAAAAGAGAACCATCGCGCCCAAAGGACACTTGATTTGGTGTCTATTACAAAACCACCGAATCAATTCGGTGTCTATTACGGGAAGTACACTAAAGTGTACTGGACACAACCTGGTTTTAACAGGTTTCCCGTATTAGCATGGGGTTGAAACCCCATGTTGCTGGCGACGTACCGTGCTCACTTCTGCACCATTTGTTGTGTTGGTTTGATACTGCATCAATACGCCTCCTTTCAAAAATAATTTTAACAATAAGATACCTTTATAATTAGGTATTGTAACCAATCTCTAAAAATATAGCTTTTTATGGTATTGTATAGAAGCTAATTCAGCATGAAATTGGTGACAGACACCTCAAAAGGGTGTCTGTGCTAACACAATTGTCTTTACGACCTCCTGTTAGCTAGAGTGAGTTGCTCCTCGAG
>JBCCFC010000480.1:0-9285 GCA_039029935.1 Chloroflexota bacterium | reverse complement strand
TTTGATAAATGGACAAGCAAAATCCCCAATGAGCTTTCCAAATCTCGTGTAATTTTGGCACGCCGAAAAAGCGGCAAGACATCGTTTGTGCAGCGTATCTTTAATCAACTCTGGAGTCAGAATGGGACTGTCGTCCCCTTTTACCTAGACATTGCGGATGAAGCCATCTGGTATCCAGAATTTGCCCTTAAATATTATCGTCATTTTATGTCACAATACATCTCTTTCTTGGAGCGTGATACAAGTTTGGTGCGTACACCTCTCAAACTAAAAGATATCCATGCCTATGCCAAGACAAATAAAGACATTGATTACGTGGTCAGAGATGTTGAATCCCTCTGGGAGCATCAAGAAAGGGATGAACACTACTTTATGTGGGAGATTGCCTCTCATGCCCCACACCGTTATGCCAGTCTTAGTGAATTAGACGACAGGGACACACGTCGCTTTTTGGTGATTCTGGATGAGTTTCAGAATATTGCCACGCACGTGTTTCGCGATGAAGCCTGTAAAGATAACCCGATCCCAAGTATGCCCGGAAGCTTCCACTCGCTTTCCGAATCCAAGGTTGCACCGATGCTCGTGACAGGCTCTTATCCGGGCATTCTTTTGGATATTATGGCTGAATATTTGGAGGCAGGTCGTCTTTCGATTTTTCGCATGAAACCGTATCTCGAACCCAAGCATGGACTCGAGGCAGTCCATCGTTATGCCCAAATGCACAATGAACCCATTAAGGATAAAACGGCCGAATATATCAATGAGCTATGCATGTCCGATCCGTTCTTGATATCCTGTGTGATTTCAAATGAAATGGAGGATAAAGATTTAACCAAGCGAAGTGGTGTGAGCAAAGCTGTTGCTTATGAGTTAAGCAATTTTGAATCTGAAATGTCCAAAACATGGAATGAATACCTACGACGAACCTTTGAGCGTGTGAATGGCACAACAACAAAGAAACTGATGCTGTTCTTGAACAAAAATAGTGAGCAAGATTATCGACCCAGTGACCTCAAAACTGAACTAAACCTGACATTAAGCGAGGAAGAGATTTACGAACGTTTAGAGGTGTTGATGGCCTCGGATGTCATTCGGCAGGGAGTATCAGCCTTTCGCTTTCGTGGCTTGGAAGATGGGACGCTGAACCTTATCTTACGCAATCACTTTGAGGAAGAAATTGACGGTGTGCGCCCCAATTTTATCGGTGAATTTGAAGCACAACTCAAAGCAGAGCGCACCGAAACGAACAGATGGCGTGGGCTTGCCAACGACTTCAAGGGCCGCTTGGCTGAGATCAAAATGGCCTTTGTTTTTCGCAGCAAACAGCAGGCAGGGCAATCCGTCAACCTTGCCGATTATTTCACAAATATCACCGATACACGTCCACTCAACATCATCAGCGTTATGGAACGCATCTCGCACCGCTTGCTGAACGGCGACGGCGAGGAAAACGACATTATTGCCAAAGCCGATGATGGCCGTGTGGTCATGGTGGAGGTGCGTGATCGCAAGGACAAGACGGGGACGAAGCCTGTGATGGGGTTGCAGGCCAATGCGTTGGATTATGCAGCACAGTACGGGGTGACGGTGTTGCCTGCGTTTTTGTCGTTGAGTGGGTTTACGGGGGAAGCGACTGAGTTTTGTAAGGCGAATGGGATTGGGATGGCGGAGGAAGTGGTTAACGTGTAGCTCAAAGGCAGAGAGCAACAAGAGTGTTAGAATTACCTATAATACCCTAACTCTTCAGCCTTCCTTGTGACAAACTCTAAAATCATTTGTGCCTTTTTAATTGCATCCTCTGCCTCTGAAATATCAACTGATATAGGCATGGGTCCTGGATATGTTAGCTCTTTTCTATAATCAGTCAAAGCCAAGCAATCATCACGCAAATCCTCAAAATCGGTATCATTGTGTATGGCAATACAGGAGTTTAAGATATCAACCAAGTCATGACTTTTTAAAATTTTGTGTTTGTTTAGCACTAAATAGGCTTTGAGTGCATATTCCGCTACCATATGGGACATTCGGCAGGCTGTATCAGTGGGCGGATCGTCCAAATCAAAGGGTGCGAGTGTCAAGTACGCCAACTCGTGTTCTGCTTTACGAAGCCATTCTTTTGTTCTTTGACGAACATGTTCACTAATTTTTGGTGGATTTGCCATATAATTTGAACCCCTCATTCAGTATCTCTAGCACTAACTCCCACTCACCTTCATTTCGCTCCTGAATTAATTGTAGCTCTCCTTGGGTAAATATCATTGTATCTAAACCAAAACGCCGATAGCGAAATAGCTCTGATACCCGTCGTACCCGTTTACGTGGTGGCAACGAGGCTAACTGATGATGATCGTCTAGCACAACCATCAAATCTAAATCGCTATCGTCAGTTGCTGTACCTTTTGCCCACGAGCCAAAGAGAATAATTCGGTTCGGCGTCATATGCTGAACGATGTGGTCTGTCACCGCTGTAATTAGCTCTGGGGTGACGCCTTTTGTGCTTGGATGGATACAATCAAAATTAATTTGCGTATTCATTTGATTTCACTCTCTTCTGATAAATTCATCATACAATCATATCATCAAAAATCAGATATAATTTTAATAGTTTTTTTGCCTCATCAATGATTTCGGTGGAAACATAGGAACCAAAATCAACTGTATCCTCTAGTCGCCCTTCTGCAATGTCATCAAGTTGATTGATTCGTTTTAGCTCGTCTTCTGCCATTGCCCACGCTTGTTCCCAAGCAGCTAGATCAAAGTCTGGGTCAGTCGGACCATCTCGCAAGGCTTCAGCCAGCGATGCTTCTGGGTAGGTAATCATTGCAGGGTTGGGTGGCGTTGCTTTAATGCGTGCAACAACATCGGCAACCGATTCGTCAACGACATCAGGCGGCTCTTCCTCCACAATAGAATCAGGTTCATCAAAGATGGGTATGTTCTTCTCAAAGATGCGCATCAACAGGTCAATGATGAACTGTTCGGTGGTACGCTGCCGTCGTTGGGCAGCTTGATAGACTTGTCATTCGAGTGTTTCGGTCATTTGTAATCGTAAAGTCATATTTAGTTGTACTCCTTCCTATTTCGATTCAAGACATCCTCAGTTTACATCAGATAATCCACAACTGGAAAATTTTGTGAGGCAACCCAGCAACGGCAACCCAAGCTGCACATCCCCACATCCACGCCACGATTGATTCGGGCGAGCATGTCCGTGTGATAGTGGCGCGGATTCTGGGATTCGCTGGTCACACCCACTCGACGCCACTAACATCACCCAAAGCCTCTTCACGCCCCCCACACGACCACTTTTCAAACATCCACTTTCAATTTTCAACTATTCCGGCACCGCCCACACCCGTACCGTACCATCATAGCCACCGGAAACGATGTGCTGCCCATTGGGACTATACGCCACCGACCTAATCCAAGCGGTGTGACCACCAAGTTTTGCCAGTTGTTCCCATGTGGTTGTATCCCATATCCTCACTTCCTGATTACTACCAGAGATGATATATTGCCCATCGGGACTGAACGCCACTGAGGTGAACCAATCCGCGTGGCCATCGAGTTGCGTCAGCAGATTACCAGTGGCAGCATCCCAGACGCGCATCGTATTATCTGAAGCACCAGAAATAATGCGTTTTCCATCTGGACTGTATGCCACCGACCAAACTATCCCTGTATGGCCGTCGAGCTGTGCCACTTGGTCGCCTGTGTCAGCATCCCATATCCTCACTTCCTGATAACTACCTGAGACGATGTATTCCCCGTCAGGGCTGTAAGCCACCGAATCAATACGCCCTTTGAGACCGTCCAGTTGAATCAATAGATTACCTGTGGCAGCATCCCAGATATGTATTGTACTATCTCCACTGCCAGAAACGATGCGTTTCCCATCAGGACTGAATGCAACAGCCATTACCCTTGAGGTACTGCCTTGGAGTTGCGCCAACAGGTTGTTTGTAACAGCATCCCAGATGCGCACTGTACTATCATCACTACCTGAGACGATGCGTTTTCCATCAGGACTGTAAGCCACTGACCAAACTGTCCCCGCATGCCCATCGAGTTGTGCTAATAGATTGCCTGTGGCAGTATCCCAGATACGCACCGTACTATCTGTACCTCCAGAGACAATGCGTTCCCCATTGGGACTGTACGCCACCGATTCGACCCAAGCCATGTGACCGTCGAGTTGCGTCAGCAAATTGCCTGTGGCAGCATCCCGTATGCGCACCGTACCATCCGAGCTGCCAGAAACGATGCGTTCCCCATCAGGACTATACGTCACGGCATTGACATCTAAGGAATCTATAAATTGTGCCAGAGAATCACCCGTGGCAGCATCCCAAATGCGCACTGTTTTATCAATGCTGCCAGAGATGATGTGTTCCCCATTGGGACTGTACGCCACGGACCGGACCCAACTCGTGTGCGTACCTTGCGCGAGTTGATTGCCTGTGGCAACATCCCAGATACGCATCGTATGATCAGGGTAAGAACTGCCAGAGATGATGCGTTTCCCATCGGGACTGTACGCCACTGACAAAACCATAGCTGTATGTCCTGTGAGTTGCTTCAGTAGATTACCTGTAGCAGCATCCCAGATGCGAATTGTGCTATCCCCACTACCAGAGACAATGTGTTCCCCATTAGGGCTGTACGCCACTGACGAGACCCAACCCGTGTGACCATCGAGTTGCTTCAGTAGATTGCCTGTCGCAGCATCCCAAATGCGCACTGTTTTATCATCACTGCCAGAAGTGATGAGTTCCCCATTGGGACTATATGTCACCGACCTTACCCGTGAAGTATGACCTGAGAGTTGCTTCAGTAGATTGCCTGTAGCGGCATCCCAAATGCGCACCATGCTATCAGGCAACGAACTGCCAGAGATGATACGTTTGCCATTGGGACTGAACGCTACTGACAAAGCAGGACTTGTGTGCGAAAGAAGTCGTCCTTGATTATATCCAGTGACACTTTGTCTATCCATATGATAGAGCCATACCCCCAATTCTCCAGCTATAGCTAGGCTTTGACCATCAGGGCTATAGACAATCTGCCATGCTAGACTTCGCCCAATACGCATAATCTCATTAGGAGTTAGGTCTACCAGATTAGTGATGTTGTAGGCAAGGGCAGGATTGTAGGCAGGTGGCGATGTAGGGATGTTGGTTGGTGTGGCGGTGGGTGCTTGTGCGGTCGCCATTTCGCTGGCCTCACGGGTCAAGCGCATCAAATTGAAGCGTTGTGCAATCTCGTTGAGCGTCGCAGTTGGCGTCACCGTCGGCGTATCTGTCTGTGTTGGTGTCGGTGGCACAGGAGTAGACGTTGGCATGGGTGTCGGATTGGTCGTTTTGGTAGGTTGCGATGTCGCCGTCAATGGAACAGATGTCTCGGCTGGCGTATGTGTCGATGCAGGTGTAAATGTCTCAGTTGATGGCACGGATGTATCCGTCGGTATCCGTGTTGATGTTAGTGGAATAGATGTGGCGGTAGGCGGGGAAGACGTATCGGTTGGTATCAAGATGGGAATGGATGTTGACGTTGGTGCAGTCGTTGCTATCTCCGTAGGCGTCATCGTGGGTAACTCAGTCGGTGTATCAGCCGGTGTTGGCATTGCTGTCTCTATAGCTGGCTCTATCGGTGCAATCGCTACCCCTAACGGTGTCGCTGTCGGCTTGTCAGCAGGTGTCTGGGTTGCGGTTGGCGCAAGAGCAACTTCGCTTGGTTTAACTGGTTGTCTAAAAGGAACTGGTATCTCAGTGAACATCGAAAAAATGAAAATCAACAAGACAACAGCCAATGTTATCACAGAGAATAAGAGCCAACGATTTAATGGCTGCCTATGTGATTGATTGTTATTATGGTCGCCATTGTATGACTGACCTACATTTTTACTTGGCTTGCTGAATAAGGTAAATTGAACCTCTAATTCATCAATCGCATTCTGTTCTGCATCAATCTGATTATACAGATACAGCGGGGCCTGCCCAGCACCGTATTGCGCTATTTGTATCTGCAAGCGTCGGAGGTTGCGTTTACGTTGTTCAAGTAGTTGTTCCAAGTGTACCAATTCATTGTGGTTCATGATATTCTGTCAATTTCTTTAGATTGAACCCATATCAATGGATGCCAAAAGCTGTAATGGTCTCTAAAAGAGTTGATGAGAATATCTTAATCTAAAAAGCGGCTCAACACCAAATGCGATGCCAACATCAGGTGCATGTGAGTTTGTGGCCGATGCCCACGCACACCAACACAGCTATCGGTCGCCTCCAGCAACGCCTCCTTCATCTTGCTCATGGTGGCAAAGCGGCATAACTTTGAATCGGAAATGTCCAAAACATGGAATGAATATTTACGCCGGACCTTTGAGCGCACCAATGGCACGACGACAAAGAAACTGATGCTGTTCTTGAACAAAAATATCGCCCTAGTGACCTCAAAACTGAGCTAAACCTGACATTAAGCGAGGAAGAGATTTATGAACGTTTAGAGGTGTTGATGGCATCAGATGTCATTCGGCAAGGAGTATCGGCCTTTCGCTTTCTTGGCTTGGAAGATGGGACGCTGAATCTGGTCCTGCGCAATCACTTTGAGGAAGAAATTGACGGTGTCCGGCCCAACTTTATCGGTGAATTTGAAGCACAACTCAGAGCAGAGCGCGCCGAAACAAACAAATGGCGTGGGCTTGCCAATGACTTTAAGGGACGCTTGGCCGAGATCAAAATGGCCTTTCCAATGAAAGCAGCAGCCAAGTCCATGCCCCGCTGTCAACTGTGCCGAACCGCATCATCAGCACAGGTCTCATACGTGTTCGCCAATTTCTTCATTTCTCTATTTTCTGCTTGACGAGACGACCTACTATACCTATAATGAAGTCATGGCAGCAAAAGATAAAATTCATGACGCGGTATGTGCTGCGTTGACCAATGATGACTGGCTCATCATCAAAGAGCATTTCTACATGGAATATGAAGAGCTTGATGTGTCTGTTGATATATTCGCAAAGCGAAACCCATTGGTCGCAGTGAAAGATGATCGAAAAATCCTTGTCGAAGTCAAAACGTTTGGCGGGCGCTCATTCATGCGGCAGTTACAGCAAGCACTTGGTCAGTACAGCATCTATCGTGATATGGTCGAGTTTACAGAACTTGAATACGAGCTATATTTGGCTCTCAGTGAGCCTGTCTACCGACAGTTTTTTCTGGGAAAAGCTATCCACTTTAGTTTCCGGTAAAAAACGACAGATTGATCCCGAAAAATGACAAAAATGAGATAATGGTTGAAAATAGAGAAAGCCCGCGCGAGGGCAGAAAAATAAATGACAGAGAAAGGGGTAAACAATGTCGGTATCAGTAGCAAGAGAAAAAACAATAGAGGTGTTAGTATATATAGTGCAGGTAGTTGGGATAGGAACAAACATAAGTTTGTTGAGAATGATGTGGGCAATGATGACAGGGGCATTCATAAAGAGCAGAGGGTCAGTGCACGGAGCATTGGAAGAATGTGGATTTGAAGATGAAGAAATAAGGAGAGGGTGGTCAGGACTGAGATATGGGTCATGGGAAATAGGAGACATGATAGAGGCATGGCATGCAAAGGTGGCATCAGAGGGGGAGTGGGAAGCGAACAAAATAGAGGGCTATCGAGTAAAAAGCATAGACACAACAGGATTTTGGCGTCCCAAATTGAAAGGGGCCGTGAATAAATTATACAACTCAACAGCACAGAGAGCATTGCCAGCAGTGATATTTGGGGTGATGACGTGTTCGGGAAAGATAGGAGAAAAAAGGGTGCCGTTACTCCAGCAAGTGGTGAGATGTAAGGTTGGGACGAGTGAGAAGGAGTTTCATGTAGAGCTACTGGAGGAGACGAAAAAGTCGATGGTCGTCGATGAAATAGCGGTAGGGGATGCAGGGTTTACAGTGGCAGAATTCTTGGAGAGTGGGATTGAACGATTCATTGTGCGAGGTGCTATCAACTGCACAGCGAGAAAAAATGTGTTACCAGAATACAAGGGACGCGGGGCATATCCCAAATATGGAGAGCAAATCCGTCCCCTTCCCCGCTCCTTTAAAGGGAAGGAGACCGCAGCAACAGCGGCTGAAAAATCAGGCCATTTTATCTATGATGAGCGCACCATTCGTCATGAATCATGGCATCAGTTAGTGACGAGTACAACGAAGGTCGATGAAAGCAATACAACATTTTCCATTTATGTCTTCCATGACCCTGCCTATAAGAAACCTCTGGTACTTATCACCGTGATGAAATTAAAGGCTGAGTCCCTTTATCTGTTTTACAAAGATCGATGGCCTGTTGAACATCCACCTCTTGCGTCCAAACAGATGATTGGGCTTCATCGCCAATTTGTGTCTCACACTGAGTCCTGTTTTCGATTACCCGAGTTGGGATTATTGACTGGCAACATCCTTTCTCATCTTGCTGCTTCTTTACCCCCTATCCCTACTGGCTTTTGGGATCGGACCCCTAAATCCACGCCAGGGCGGTTACGACGCCTACTTTCCAAGGCTATTTTTCCAACTCTTGACCAATTTGACTCTGAAATTCGGAAAAAGGACTCGATTTCTGACCATTTGCCCAAAGGCATTGACGCTCATCGTCGCTCACAAGCGACTCCTTAGCTTTCTGCTATGCCTTTTTTCGCAATTTACCCTCTTTTGTCGAGTACACTCTTAGTTTCACTCTTTTTTTGATACACTTTTCCCGTTTCTCGTTATTACCTGCATGTCAGGTCTTACGAGAAACTAAAGATCAAGCCACCTTGAATTAAACGACGAAACGTTGGTGTACTTGGTTGTATCGGTTTTGCCATCATATCCCCCTTCTACTCAATCAAATACGTTCATTTGTTCATTATACCACAGGGGATAGTTGAACGTTGAAAGTTGAGACACATCAATTTCGCATTTGACAGAGCCATGCCTAAAAATGTACACTACGAATAACGATTATTTAAGGTCTATGACCACAGACAAAAGCCCGTTTCAACGGGCGTCGTTGGGTAGCCCTGCGGTTTTAACCCAGGGCGGGTCAACACAAATCCTATTTTCAAATGACAGACAAAATTCCAGAGCAACCAAAGCCAAACAACCAAATATCCGTAGGCGACATCGACAAAAGCACCGTCGCCATCGGTGAAAACATCAACCAAACCATCACCATTCATCAACACATCGACCCCACCAATGCCTGCAATCAACGCAACCACGCTGTGCTACGTCAAGCCGTCAACCGCTTCTGGCTGGATGGCGT
>JBCCFC010000479.1:0-9296 GCA_039029935.1 Chloroflexota bacterium | reverse complement strand
GATTTTAGGATTGGCGGGATTGCTGGCAACCCTAAGCTATATCATTTGGTACAAAAATATTCGACAATGGACATGGGGGTACACCTTTGGGTTGCCACGAGCATTAGTGCCGCTGTGTTTAAGTTTAGAATGTTTTTGTATCGGTCTAGCGTTAAACGGCATCACAAGTCTTCAGCAAGCACCGTGGTGGGAAACAGCAGCATGGAGCACCCTTGCTGTTCTATTTGCGATCCAAGCACTCATTTATGGCATTGCTGGGGTGCGTCGGGGCTGGGACACACCAATGGAAGGAAAGAACTAATATGGCAGCAGAGCAAGATCCAATGGAGCATTGGCAGCTCCGCGACACAGGAAAAACACAGAAGCAGTGGCAGCTGAATGAGAACGAGCAAGCTGCCTCAGACGAATGGCAGTTACAAGAAGACCCAAAAGGGGTCATGCCTTGGCAGCCCATTGACTATGATCGCGCTGGGCGTGGACGTAATTGGTTTTTACCCACCTTGGTGATTGTTGCGTTGGTCGCTGCGACGGGATACATTGGCTGGCTGGGATACAATCGTGTGACCACAGGGTCATTTAGCTTCCTTGGCTTTCCATCAGCCGCCACAACCGACGTGTCAGAGCCAGACATTGTTCAAGAGGTTGGTGAGCCTGTCATTGTCGTCGAACCAGAGATCGGCGAAGCGACAACCGAAGTGCCAGAGGTGATTGAACCCGATGTCTCACGACCCGCCGCAGAGTCAGAGGGTGTTGAGCCATCTGCGGTTGTTGCACCGGAAGGCCAAACCGAGCCAGAAGTTGGGCAAGGCGTAGCTGGCAACCAAAACGATGCTGGTGAGCCAACCATTTTGCGGCCTACACCGGTTCCATCCGATAGCACGGCTGGTGCTGGCAATGACGGTGCTGGTGATGCGCCAACATTGGTCACACAGACAATTGCAACGGCAAATAATCAATATGGTGTAAATGCACGCAATGCCCCAACCACTGATGGCTCTGAAATTGTTCGTCTCTTAGACGAGGGCGAAACTGGCGTTGTCGTTGATGACAGTGAAGAAGGATGGCTCCAGATTCAGCTTGACGATGGCGAGCTTGTCTGGGTATCTGTCGATTTTGTGGACGTTTCAACAGAATTGGTCGAAGCATCACAAGCTGCACCGGGCGCATCGTCAGTGGGTACAGTGTCCTCGCCAACGCAAATTGTCAACGCTACCATCACAAGCCCAGCCGGGTTGAATGCGCGTGTTGCCCCTGCGGATGATGCTGATGTTGTCGAAATTTTACCATTTGAGTCCAGCTACCCTGCCATCGGCCAGTCGGATGATGGTGTATGGGTGATGTTGGAACTAGATACAGGTCAATTGGTCTGGGTTTCATCTGAATTTGCCGAGCTAGATGGTACACTGCCAACACCAGTCCAATCTGCACCTGCCGCTGACACGACTGAGGAACCAGCAGAGATTGCTGAGGAAGTTGCCGCCGAAGAGGTTGCTGAGGAAGTTGCTGCCGAAGAGGTTGCTGAGGAAGTTGCTGCCGAAGAGGTTGCTGCCGAAGAGGAAGCAGCGACAGAGGAAGCGGCCACAGAGGAAGCCGCGACAGAGGAAGCCGCTGATAGTGCCTTCATCTTGGTCCCCACGCCAATACCATCATCCGACAACGCTGGCGATGATACACAGGCAGAGGAAGCCGCGACAGATGAGGCAGCGACAGATGAGGCAGCGACAGAGGAAGCAGCGACAGAGGAAGCCGCGACAGATGACGCTGCCAGTGCAGACCCTGATGACATTCAGGTCATCACTACCGGGCTGGATGCACCAGAACCGTTTACCAATGTCATATCACCTGACTCGCCAACCGTTATCGTCGATACATTTGGCGGCGTAAACGCCCGTGCAACACCCGAACTAGAGGGTGAAGTCCTGCTCATTGTCCCTGAAGGTGCAGCTCTAGAAACGGTCGGTCGCAATGAAAGCAGTGACTGGGTGCGGGTTGTACTGCCAGATGGCACAACTGGTTGGCTATTTGCCTCGCTGGTTAGTCTAACGGTTGACATTGAAGAATTGCCAGTGAGTGATCCAAATGAGCCTGTCGAAACAACGGCTACCGATGACTCGTCAGCAGCGCAAGAGGCGGGTAGTGGAGATGCTGGAACTGCTGATGCTACCGATGCTGAAGCGACTGAGGGTGAGGCTCAAACCGCTGACGCCGAGACTGGTGATGCCGAAACTGCTGACGCTGAAACGACTGACACCGAAATTGCTGATGCAGACACAGCAGTGGAAGAAGCCACAACTGATACCGCAGATGCAACAGCCGAGTCTACGACTGATACAACAGATGCAACAGAAACCACTGCCACTGATGACGCTGCGTCAGAGAACGCTGCTACGGGTGATACAGCGTCTGAAGAGGCGAGTACGGTTGATAACACAGATTCGAATACGACCCAGGAAACCACAGATACGGGGACAACGGCTGAGACGGTCACTGGGACAGCGACGGCCAGTAACTTGCTTGCCATTTATCCATCGCCAAGCAATCAACAACAACACCTGGCGATTGTGCTCAGTGGGAAAAAGTTACCCATTCTGGGGCGAACAGCCGATAGTGAGTGGATTCAGATTCGGTGGGAGGGCGATGGCCTACCCGCATGGGTCTTTGCTACAGGTGTGACCATTGATGTCGATGTCGATAATCTGCCTGTTGTTGAGCCGTAACTGTCAAGTCCTGATATATGTTGACAAAAAAACTCCATCTTCCTATCAAACTACACGGTAAATAAGAATAAAAATTCATGAAGCTTAGGTTGTTTATTTTGTGCTTATGGTAGCTTTTGAAATTCGCAAAAAGGTGCAAACCAAACACACAAGGCGAAACCCGCAAACCTTGACAGTGGTTCCAAATGTGCAGCTTGAGCAGGGGCGACGGGCGACCGAGCGAAAGCAAGTGCAGAGAGTACGCCCGTCGTATTTCTGAGGGTAGCACATTTGGAGCCACTGCCAAGGTCAAGCCCTACGGGTTGCTAGTCCAATTGGGGGACTCAAAACGCCCTCACAAAAGCAAGTGTGTGAGCCGAGGAGAGCCCCCCAGTGGCCGTTTGGCCTTCTTCGTTTCAGGGTGATTCTGTGCCTTTTTTATCACCTCATTTCTATACTTTTTTTACTCAACCCCTAGATTCTCTTCCACTACTTTTAGTGTACTTTCCAGCATCACCTTCTCTAGCGTCAGTTGGGCTACCACTCTTTCTAGTTGTGCATTTCGTTCTCGCAGGTATTTCACCTCCCCTTGCTCTTCTGGGCTTTGTATCACCATCATTCTATGGCGTACCCCTTCTTTTCCATATTGCTCCACCCATCTTTTGATTGTGATTGCCCCTGTTATCCCGTATCTCTTTTGCAACTCCGATATGCTTGACCCTTCCTCATACTCCTTTACCACTTGCTTTTTGAAGGCCAAACTGTATCTTTTTATCGCTTGCTTTCTCATTGACCCACCTCCTCCTGATATAGTCTTTTTTACCGCTTCCTTTGCTGCATTTCATTGGGACTCTTTACCTTTTTACCCCTAAAATCCCTCTTTCTTCTGTAAGTATATATCAGGACTGGTCAACATTCACCCTCCACCCTCTTCCACCATCTTTGACAACCCCCATCAACCTATGCCATAATCAAGGAGCAAACACGATACGACCAACACAAAACCATAGACCAACGGTGTTGCTTTCAGGCAAATCATCATGGACCACATGAATCAACAAACCATTCCCTACATCACCAATCAGCCCGTCAATCCAGCCAATGCATTCATCGGACGTAATGAAATACTTCAGCGCGTCCAGCAAATGGTTGTCAACACGCATGAGAATGCCCTACTGCTTTATGGTCAACGACGCATTGGCAAGACATCGCTCCTCCACACATTGAAAGACCAACTATCTGATGCCTCAGCACAACAGGCATTTTATTTTGACTTGCAAGACCGTTCTGCCCAACCACTGGGCGAACTCCTCCAAGAGCTTGCTTTTCAACTTGCCAATCACTTTGGTGTTGCTGCCTTTGATGACACAACACAGACGCTCACCCACTCATTCCGCACAGCATTTTTGCCCGGATTCCTCTCACAACTTCCGGTCAATAAACCGCTGGTACTGCTCTTTGATGAGTTTGATGTACACGATAAGTTCTCACCGCAATTTATTGAAAATCGACAGGTGTCACCCGCTATGTTTGCAGATAGCACACCTGCGGGCGTTGCGTTTTATGCCTATATGCGTGACCTGATGGGCATGTTTCCTCGTATGAAGTTTGTCTTTGCCATCGGGCGGCGACCAGAAGATTATTTCAACTTGACCCTCTCCATCTTTCAGGGATTCCCTATCACACATATTTCATTATTATCTGAAGAAGAGACCACCACACTCATACGCTTGTCGGATCGCCGCTATACACGTCAAAGCAGTCACCGTCAGTTGACGCTGGCATGGCCGGATGAGACAGCTGCCTATATCTATACGCTAGCAGGCGGGCATCCACTCTTGACGCAAACGCTTTGTCAACAGCTATGCGAGATCATGCGTGATGATGCCCCTCTCTCATTATTGGAGCCAGCCCCTGTGGTCGAAAAAAGCCGCGTGGATGATGTTGTTGGGGTAACATTGAGTCATGCAACGGATGCCTTAGAGTGGCTTTGGCAGGGGCTTGAACCCGCTGAGCGAATTATTGCTGCGATTCTGGCAGAGTCAGACACCACAGTCAGGCAGGTCGAGTTGGAACAGACTTTAAACGAGCGGGGCATTCGTATATTGCCAGATGAGTTGCGTCATGCGCCACTTGTATTACGGGATTGGGGATTCATCAAAGAGGGTGATGCATCGAACGAAGGCGGGTATATTTTTCCAGTGGCATTGCTACAACGATGGATTGCAGAAAGGAAACCAGTGAGCCAAGTACAAGAAGAATTTGATGATTTGCAGGCGGCTGCGGGAAATTTCTATCAAACAGCCAGCACGCTCCATTTTCAAGAGGCGAATGAGAACACTCAGGAACCCTTCACAACCTTAGCCAATATTGATCCACAGCAGATGCCCTCAACCCAAGACTTAGCCTTGCTCTATGAACAAGCACTAAAGGCATTGCGTGACAATCAATCTATGCTGGCCGTGCGTCTCCTCACCCACATTATCTCTATCGACCCATTTTATCGTGAGGCGACACGTTATCTGCACATTGCTGTACACGGTGCGGACGTCGCTGGGGCCGAGTTGCATGGTTCATCGGGGAGCATCAAGGATTTAACTCAGCGCATTGAGTCTTTAGAGAAAACACTCACTGGACAGTCGATTGCTGGACAGTCTTTAGTGGGACACAGCCATAGATTGTTGGGGGCAGACCCCAAGAGACGCATCGACGACAGTTATCATGTCAGCCCAAAGCCAACCCGACATGGCGCGCCTGTCTCGCAAATTGCGCTCTGGGGGCCAGCACAGGTGGGCATGAGTAGTTATTTGGCAGGTGTCATGCTGGCACTCTTAGAGTCGGAGCCGCTGGGGTGGACGTGGCGGGCGGTGCATGATGAGCAGGGGATTGCTGAATTCTCCAATGCAACCTCTGCTTATATTCGGTATGCAATGACCAAGCTGGCGGATGGCCTCGATAGCAGTGGTGAAGGTGGATTGGGTCATACTGCCCCCACCACCAAAAAGCCCACACGGTTTCACTTTGATTTTGACCAGCAAGGCCACTGGCTGGGACGACGGGGTCGCTATCATCGCGCCACCTTTATTGATGTCGAAGGCACATTTGTTGATGATGGTTCTGACATGCAGCTAGACCTAAATGCTGATGACGATAACGGTATTAATCAAGCCTATTTTGAAACACTGTGTAGTAGCGACGGCATTTTGATGATGGTGGACCCCAATGTGAAGTATGGGCAGGTTGTTTATGAACATCAAGCAGAGAGTGGCAACCCGAATATGCATTTAGGTACGCTTTCGGGGCGGGCAACCAAACTGGCCTATTTTAATCTCGTTGATCTGCTCATCGAGTATGTCCATCAAACCCGTCCACCGGGGACGACCATTGACATCCCTGTTGCCATTTGTTTGACTAAGATGGATCAGCCCATTCACTGGCCCTACCGCGAACAGCCACAGGAATATCTGCGCGATGTGCTGGGTAAGGCCACGGTAAACCGTATTCACAGTATTTTCCGCAATTGTCGATATTTCTCAATTTCAGTGGTTGGGCAATATCAAGATCCCAGCACAGGCCAAATCACATCCAACCTCAATGAAAATGGCGAGTCCCTGCTTGACCGTAATGCATGGACACCTTATAACATTCTCGATCCCCTCTTCTGGCTTTTTGATCAGTTTGAACGCCAGCGAGATGCGCGCCTATCCTTTGGGCGACGGTGGTTCCGGCAATGGTTGAGAGAGGCGAATTATAAGAGTTGAAGAGTTGAAGGGTTGAAGGGTTGAAGAGTTGAAGAGTTGAAGAGTTGAAAGATTCACTAAGGAATGGCAATTAAATAACGTACCCATTTAGATTAGAGCCGCACGGGGCGTGCTCACTGAACGTGTGTAAGTTAAATAATCGCTATTCCTAATCACTAATCACTCTTTCCACCTTTCCACCTTTCAACCTTTCAACCTTTCCACTATTGAAGGTTTATATGAGCAATAAACGTGTGCGTTCCAAAAACACGACCTGTGTTAATTGCGGTGCGCCCAAGGATGGGAAAATCTATTGTGGTCGGTGTTACTCGATCCAGAGTTGGTATCCCTTTGAGGTTATTGCCACGTTGATTGTGTTATTGATTGTCGTTGGCAGTGGGGCATTTACAACACAGCGAGTGTTGCGTTATCGGGCCGTGCAAATTGCACAGGCTGAGGCAACCGCAACAATGATGATGCGCAGCATGGTACAGGGGCCAGTGACGGCGACGGCTCAGGCTGTGGCAATGTCCAGTCTGGGTAATACTGGCACTGAAATGTCTGGTACTGACACATCTGGTACTGACACGTCTGGTACTGACACGTCTGGTACTGAAATGTCGGGAGTTGCTGCCAGCCAATCCTTTGCAACGGCGACCAAACATGCGATTGAGACGATGGCAGTTGAGATTGCGACCACACAGGCCGAGCAGGAATCGACCCGCGCCTTGGCGACCTATGAGGCGCAGTTTGCGGCCACGAAGCGCGCTGTGGATTTTTTACGCGTCATCCTTTCAGCAACGCCAACCCCTGTGCCAACCAATACAGCGACATCTGTGCCAACCAAGACACCTGCCCCAACCAAGACACCTGTGCCAACCAAGACACCTGTGCCGACAAGAACGCCAACATCCACACCGACACACACACCTACCGAGACGCCTGTGCCGACAGCGACCTATACACCCTCCAATACACCCACACCCTCTTTGACACCGACTGATACGCCCATACCCACTGATACCTTTACACCAACGTTCACACCGATTCCAACGTCAACCCCTACACCTACACAGACATTCACGCCTTCACCGACATTCACCTTTACACCTATCCCAACGCCAACGGCAACATTCACCTTTACACCCATCCCAACACTCACACCCACCTTAACACCGACACAAACACCTGTCCCAACGGCTGATCCCTGCGCCAATATCGGTGGTGATGGCTGTAAGTTCACGATTCGGCGTGGTCCTGAATTCCACAACAATCGTGGGCAGGAACTCAAGTTGACCCTGGCATTCATCCACAGTGGGCGTGGCTACGAACCACAGGGCGGCTACTTTGTGCGGCTGATCAAGGCAGGTTGGGGGCAGGTGTACATCACAGATGGGACTCGCAGTGTGCATACGGGTCTGCACAGTGGCCCGAATGGGCAGTACAACTATGAGTACACGGTCAACTTGGACTTAATCGGCAGAAATGTGGCCGGACATTACACAATTTGGGTACTTGACGGCAATGGGCTACGGGATAGTGCGAGTTTCCAGTTTAATGTGCCGGAAGAGCATGGGGAGATTTGGATTGAATTTGATCAGTCGTAAACCGATCCTTGCGGTGTTTCGATTGTCTCGTCATAGATATCTTCTGTCTCTTCGTAGGTATCTTCCTCGTCAGAGTATATTGCGAAAAACAAAAATAAAGATATAGTAATATTGAGTATATAATTAATCCAAGGTGAATAAATCGTTGGTATCAGATAACCGATTAATCCTAAAACAAACATAAGGACAAGAGAAGCCGATATCTCAGCTCTATCATCACTGAACAAAAGATGTGAGGTTATTCCCACCTAGGCTTCTTAAGCGATCCTTTCTTTGTCAGTTAGCCGCCAATTGCTTTGCAACAGGTCGCTTCCTATGTTAAAAAAGCCGATTTGTGCATGATGATTCCGTATTGTGGCGTCTTATAAATAGAGAAAGACAAACCCTATCTATGCACAGAAAGTACCACCTATTGCTATTGCTCTTCAGTAGTCCTCTATTGCTATTCGGACAGGAAGCCACTCTGGTAGACCTAAGCAAAAAGACGGAATTCGGACTAAATGTTACACGAACTCTGGCAGGATTCTTCAACAGTGGGGGAGAGGACGGCCCGGTCGACCCATTTCTGTTGATGTTCAAATGTGCCGGCGACCGGCAGGCGATCAGAATTGGTGTTGACCTTGAAATCCAAACGAATTCGGAGTTTTCCTTTAGCGGCGAACGCGAGGACATCGAGCAGGCCTACGGGCTGAAGCTCGGTAAGGAATGGCGAACCGTTTTAGGCAGAAGAATTGATTTTTATTGGGGCCTGGACATTATCGGTACTTATTCCAGCGAAAAGTTGAACTTCAATAATGCCCAGCCCATCTTCGATCAGAAGATCAAGTCATACGGTGTCGGGGGTGGACCGTTCGCCGGAATTTATTTTCACATCACACCCCGATTCAGCCTGATGACGGAAGCCACTCTCTATGGTCTTTACGTATCCTCCCGTGAAACCTTTCTGCGCGTTCCCAACACCGGCGGAGCCTTGTTGCCTGAGGAAAAGACAACGAATGCCTTCGAACTTTCGCCAGTGCCGCCCAACTCCCTTTACGTTTACTTCAGATTTTAATTGTCCCTATGAAACGATTTTTATTCAGCCTGATTTTAGCCTTCGCACTGCTTCCCGTTTGCCGCTCGCAAGAAAGCATCTTTGATATGTCTCGCCCTTATAAAGTGGTGGGTTTGAATGCCACACCGTTGTTGGTGCAATTGATCCCTTTTAATCGGGCTAATCCAGAGGTCACCGGCCCGTATTACATGAACTTTCG
>JBCCFC010000478.1:0-9301 GCA_039029935.1 Chloroflexota bacterium | reverse complement strand
CCTTCGGGAGGTGTCCATCAGTGCTTTGGACGTACCCAAACTTTGTTGGACACCTCCCGAAGGTCTTCCCCTTAAAAAGCCCAAATAGCCATAATTTTTAAGATAAATTAGTACAAACGCAGCGATAGAACTGTCTGTAATGATTGTTGATGATTGATTGTGATTTATTATTACGATTTATTGTTACGATTTCTGCGTAAAAATGCAGGAATGTCTAAATCCTCTCGGTCAAATGTACGCACTTTGTAGTTCTGATCCTGTCGTGAAGAACGCCCCTGTTGTGGCGAAGGTTCCCTGCTATCTCGCTGTTGACTGCGTTCAATCGGTGTGTTATCGTGCGGTGGCATCTCCCGACCTTGAGGCGATCTCATTGGCTGACCCATATTTTGTCCAGCGTTATGAACAGGTCGTTGCGCCGACTGCTGTATCGGTTGAGATGGCAATTGTGGCGGGCGTTGTGGATAGGAGCGGTCAGGGCCCTGCGGTGGGGCAAATCCTGTGGCGATCACGGTCAAATGAATTTCGTCATTCATCTCTGGATCAATGACCGCACCAAAAATGAAGCTGGCTTCTGGGTGTATATTTTCACGCACGATTTCGGCGGCTTCATTCACTTCAAAGAGGCTGAGATCATTTCCTCCCTTGACATTAAAGAGAATCGAGCGTGCCCCGTCAATGGAGACATCCAGCAATGCACTGTGAATCGCTTGCTCGGCAGCATCTGTTGCACGGTTCTCGCCAGAGCCTTTGCCAATCGCCATCAACGCGTTGCCACCATCGACCATGACAGAACGTACATCGGCAAAGTCCAAGTTAATCAACCCAGGCATCGTAATCAAATCACTAATGCCCTGAATACCTTGGCGCAGCACATCATCTGCAAAGGCAAAGGCTTCATTGATGCCTGCTTTGCGGTCTGCAATCTGAAGCAAGCGGTCGTTGGGGATCACAATCAGCGTATCGACATGGGTACCCAGCCGTGCCAGTGACTCCTCAGCGATGCGCCGGCGTTGGGTTCCCTCAAAGGTAAATGGACGTGTAACCACACCAATCGTGAGCGCGCCCTGCTCGCGCGCAACAGAGGCAATCACAGAAGACGCGCCAGAACCAGTGCCGCCCCCCATCCCAGCGGTGACAAACACCATGTCTGCCCCTTGTAACAAGGCTTGGATATCATCCCGGCTTTCATCGGCAGCGCGTTCACCAACCTCTGGGTTTCCACCAGAGCCAAGTCCTTTGGTCAATTTCTCGCCAATTTGCAGACGTTGGGTTGCCTTCGAGAGGACCAAATCCTGAGTATCTGTATTGACAGCGATAAATTCGACACCTTGGATGCCTGTGTCAATCATACGATTGAGTGCATTTTGCCCACCGCCGCCAATTCCAACAACCTTGATAACAGCAAAGTTATCTTGATAATCGGCTCTTGTGCCAAACCCTGATTCATTTTGTACATTGATGGGACCCATCTTCTATTTTCCTCTACTTCAGTCAATTTGCTGACTAATATTCATTTGTGCTGATTGCAATGTGATTTTACTATGGCTTTATTTATGATTCACAATCACATGATCCACGACCATATGATAAACAATTAGCCGTGCTTATATGCATGGTGCGTAAGTATACACCAAGAACCAATTCTATATCAAATGTGAATATCTATCTCTAAGGTGATCTACAACCCTTTTATGGCTATTTGACGTCCAGTAGGGTACACAACCAGACCGCTGGGAGGTGTCCGGAGATGACGAGGATGCACCCAAGTTTTTCTGGACACCTCCCGAAGGTCTTCTCCCAAAAGCTCAAATCACCTCTTTTATGACAGGACTGGGAAAAGTCATCTGAAAATTTTCAGCTTTGACAACCGCTAACGGCTTAAGTGATGAAACGTCAGGAAATAGATCGGCATTGATGGTCATCTGCTGTACGTTCGCCAAATGTAGCCGTCCGGTTGCTTCTGGTATTGTCAGGTAAAGTTCATCCTCACGCTCATGCGCCAGTGTACGCCACCGGGCTGGCAACAGGCTGGTGGTGATGGGGATGCCAATCCTCCGTGTTTTCAACGTCCACTCACCTACAGGCATATCACCAATACTGACACGAATTTGCTCTGCACCGCCACCTAAATCTGTAAACTCAAAGTCGGCTAGCTCTTTCGGAATGCCCCAATTGCGTTGACCATTGACCACGCTGGCCTCGGTGGAGACATAAATTTTGGTGATTGAATACAGTCGCTGCTGGCTCACACCAAGCTTGAACTGCCCAGGGATGAAGAGCAACTCTTGATAGGGACCAACGGCAGATGTCTGATAATCAACCAGCATCATTGTCCCAATCCAACCTGTAAACTCACCATGAAATTGAGATGGGATACAGCCATGCTCCTCTACAAATTTTTGTGGGAAAAAATAAGTGAAGATGTACCCATGCCCGTTTAGTGTCCAAGGTGGCGGTGCGCTTATCATGATTTACTCCCCAAATCTTGCAATCCAGTCTTCCAAAATGGCCGTTTTCTCAGCCCCATACTTGGCAACATTGCGATATACGTTTTCCATTGGTTTTGCCTGCCACAACCGCGCAGTATTTTTGGAGTAAAATAAATCGGCGTAACTGATGATTTCTTCTTCTAACGACTGCGCAGTCATATCACGTTCCGGTATAGGCAAATGTTGGGTGCGGATATCGTCAATCGTTAGCCCAGTACCAGTGTGCCGTTCCGCCACTAATGCATGGACAGGCCAGCCCTCTTGCTCTATGATTGTACGACCTTCGGTTCCATGACAGATATAGTCCAATGTCCCTGTACAGTATAAGGATGGGCTGTTGATTTTGACAATACCGATGTCATGGAGCATCGCCGCCGCCTCGATAAAGGTTTTTTGCTCGCCCGATAGCTCTAGCCTATCTGCAATTTCTAATGCTTTCCGTGTCACCATTTGGCAGTGGATCATATAAATAGGGTAGGTGAAGGAGTTGGGTGGGATGTATTTGTGGATGATTTGGTAATAGGTTTCTCGGTTCATTATCGTTATTGTATAGAGCCGATTAGTCCAATGCATCTCATTTTGGGAAAAAATGAGATGCATTGGACTAACTCTAATCGCCCTTACAGTTCCACCTTCCGTCGTGAAACCACCAATTTTTCTAATGCTTCATCATCAAAGGCAATGCCCAACCCAGGACCATCCGGAACCGTCAAAAAGCCATTCTTTGGTTCCAACGGTGTCTGCATCAAGTCATTGCCAAGCTCAGTCAAGGTCGGATGATACTCACAGATCAAAAAGTTGGGTGATGCTGCTCCCAAATGCAAAGCCGCTGCCACATGCACCATCGTCCCCATGCTCACATGCGCCGCCCATGATGTCTGGTAGGCATCGGCAAGAATAGCAATTTTCTGCCCTTCGGTGATGCCTGCTGCTCGACAAATGTCTGGCAAAATTACATCTACTGCTCGCACCGCCAGCCTATCGCGGAACTGAAAACGGTTACACTCGGTTTCGCCAGCCACGACCATGATATCCAACGCACGGGATAACTCAGCATAACCACTGTGGTCTTCTGGTACAAGCGGGTCTTCCAGCCAATAGCAGCCCATTTTTTCGAGTTCATGTCCAACCTGAATCGCGGTGCTAAGGTCATAGGCCCCATGTGCATCCACCAGCAGGTGCGCTTGGTTGCCCGTTACCTCAGCCACTGCCGCTACCGTCGCCAGATCCTCTTCCAAACTACGCCGACCAATTGCCAGCTTGACAGCAGTATATCCCTCAGCTAGATATTGACGCGCCTTTTCCTGTTTTTCTGTATCGCTTAACCCCGGCAACCCAGAGGCATAGGCCGGAATCTCTGTGCGATAGGGACCGCCCAGTAAAGCGTAGATGGGTTGCTGGGTCATCTGTCCACGCAAATCCCAGAGCGCAATATCTACGCCTGCCATCGCCTCAGTAGTAAAGCCTGTATTGTGACCGCGCAGACGCATGGCCCCATACATCTTTTCCCACAGCACTTCGCTTGCCATTGGATTCTGCCCCAAAATCAGTGGTGCAAAGAGGTCAAGAATCAGCGTTTGGGTAACGGTTGGCGCATAGGGTGCATGAGCCTCACCCCAGCCAGTCAAGCCAGCATCGGTTTCAACGCGCACCAACACGGTCTGCCCACCGTCAGGGTAGACACACAGATGACGCCCCCCAGCATAGCGGTCTGTCAGAACGCGCCTATTGATTATGCCTGGTGGCTGTTCGGGTGGAGAGGTACGGTTGACATCAATGCCATGCTTGGCCGTATAGCGACGCTCAGAAAAGAGGATGAGTGCTTCGACTGATGTGATCTTCATGAACTTATTCCAGTGGTTCGGTATATCAGTAATCGGTGTGTCAGTAATCGGTACACTGGCTACCGACTACCGACCTACCGAATACTGACCTACTGATAACTACGCCACCTCAAATAACCCCGCCGCTCCCATACCGCCACCAATACACATGGTGCAGACGACATACTTGGCGTTGCGACGTTTGCCTTCGATGAGCGCGTGTCCAACCATGCGCGCACCAGACATGCCATAAGGGTGTCCAATGGAGATTGAGCCACCGTTGACATTGAGTTTTTCATCAGGAATGCCCAACTCATCACGACAGTAGATGACCTGGACGGCAAAGGCTTCGTTGAGTTCCCACAGGTCGATGTCATCCATTGTCAAGCCATGCCGATTGAGCAGTTGGGGCACAGCGTAGATTGGGCCAATGCCCATCTCATCCGGCTCACAGCCAGCCACAGCCAACCCACGATAAATACCCAACACATCCATGTTGCGCTGTTCAGCCGTCTTGCGGGTTGTCACCACACAGGCCGATGCGCCGTCTGAAAGCTGACTCGCATTGCCAGCCGTGATGAACTCCTTCTCTGGCACAGTGGGCAATCCAGCCAAGCCATCCATTGTTGTCGTCGGGCGGTTGCCTTCGTCCTTGGATAGCGTGACTTCTTCTTGCCACTGCTCACCCGTCTTCTTGTCCTTTTTCATCATCGTACTGGGCAGCGACACAATCTCGTCATCAAAATAACCCGCTGCTTGACCCGCGGCGGTGCGCATCTGGCTTTGATAGGCATAGGCATCTTGTTCTTCACGACTGATCTCGTAGCGTTTGGAAACAGTCTCGGCTGTGTCAATCATCGACATATAATAGTCAGGCTTGTGCTCCATCATCCAAGGATTGTGGAGGTGGGTGCGGTTGACATTCAACTGTACCAAACTGATAGACTCGACCCCACCTGCGACAGCATACGGCACATTATCGACCAACACACGTTGGGCCGCGATAGCAATGGCCTGCATCCCCGAACTACACTGGCGGTCAACGGTCATGCCACTGGTTGTCACAGGTAGCCCGGCACGTAACGCTGACTGACGCCCAATGTTTGAGCCAGTTGCGCCCTGTGTGAGCGCATTGCCCATAATGACATCTTCCACCTCATCTTTTTCCAGCCCCGCACGGTCTACAGCATGAGTGATGGCATGAGCGGCCAAATCTGCACCATGTGTCATATTGAATGCACCGCGAAACGCCTTGCCAATAGGTGTTCGTGCCGTTGACACGATGACTGCTTCGTTCATCTGAATTCTCCTTTGTGTTTTTATATAAGATTGTATTGTCAATACTGGCCGTTCGCTGATTTTAAAGTCAAATAAAAAAATTATTTGAAATATGTTTTTAGCTTCAAGGGTAACTTTTAAAAACTTTAATACAGCATGATTTGATAAATATCAAACGTTTTAATGTGGTGTTATAAATAAAAATCGATATAAAGCACATTCAGATAAAAATCTGAACGAATTTATGCCGATTTTCGTCATTGGACATATGTTTCAGCGAATGGCCAGTCAATAGTTAAAACTGCTCCAATCTATTTTACCAGATTTAAAACTTACCAAAAAGTAGCGGCTTGATATATTATATCAAGCCGCTACTTTTTACCAATATCATCAAAGTCTTACGCTATTTGTTCTAGTTTATCTTGTCGTTTCGGGGATCTGGCTACAGGCTGTGCTGAGTCTGACATAACTCGTTGAACCCGATACCCACCCTTCGATTTCATCTGGTGTACGTATTTTAAGCCATGAACAGCTATTATATTGCCCTAATACCTGTAACTCTGTTCCCGAAGTAACAGCATCCAAACGAGCATAATTTGTGCCGGGGCCAGCGCGCACATTTAACGCTTGAACCCGTACGGTTGCCACCACGCCTTCCTGACCAGCGGTTGTGTCAAGTGCTGGGTTATAGGTCAATGTGGATAATATCTGCTCATAGATTGTAGACTTCGATATATCCCTTGCAGAAAGACGTATTTTGAGAACTACAAGACCATTATGAGAAATATCAGGCTGTAAAACCATGTTGAGTGCAATTGCACCGTCGTCGCCACAATTGGCCAATAGATCATACTCTCCGATATACCCAATATCTTCAAGCGTATATCGGTCACTGGTTTCACATGACTCATAAACGAAGATATCAAGAATCTCGTCGGTATCTTCCAGATCGCCAATAACCTCTGAATACCCAATAAAAACACCTGATTCGTTCCAAGATTGGTTATAATCCTCTAAATCCGCGGATGCGCTCAGTCCCGGACCAAGGACATCACCATCATTTGCCCAATTGTTACCATTGGTTTCGGTCCATTGAATAGGGACGTTAACGGACAACGCACCAGTGTTATCTGATATCTGCGTAAAAGTAATCTCGTCATCACCATCGCTTGCATCAGGGTTTGCCATCATTCTTTTATCAAAATCGCCAACAAAAAAGCTTTCTTCTAAAAGCTCAAAGGCTTCAATATCTGCGATTTCTAGGGCGAGAAGTTGAAACACAACAAAGTGATCAGCATCGCCATCAGGGGCGGCAACCAGAACAAACAATGCGTTATCTTCTCCACCACATTCTGTCCAAATGTCATACGAGCCAGTGTATATGAAACCGGACACAGAGTGTTCATGCTCAACGCGACGGCTATAGGTACATTCTTCACTATGGTCAATGTTATCTAATAAATCTCCTGGCACGATTTGTGATTCAGGATTGAAGGCTGTATATACAGAGATACCTGATGTTGACCAGTTAGTGCTAGGAAAGCGGCGTGCATTTGAAGATACATGAATATTTAGACCTACCACATCTTCATCCACAACCCAATCATTGCTTTCTATACTATCCCACTCAACAGGTGATAAGAAATTTAAGGCTGGGTTAACGACAGCCGTATATTGATTTTCTAGCTCTGCGACATTAACCCTAGACGAATCAATGGCATTAAATAACAAGATGCTATCCTCATTTACAAATCGTTCTAAGGTAAGTGGTGGTAAATCGACCAAGAATGTGTCAATAATTTGCTCCAATGCCTCTGTATCCGCTTCTGTCACAAGATAGGCATCCAAACGGATGAGAAAATCTCTAGATTCTGGTGCAGCCGCAATAATAAATACAACACTTTCATCCTCACCACAATCGCCCCATATATCATAGTAACCAGTGTAAAGACCATCGGTATAGTCACCTCGTTTTTCGTAGGTACAGTCTTCCGATAGGTCTTTGTCGTCCAAAAGGGTTTCTTCATCTGTTGTATGAATGAGCGTATTAGATGCACGTAAAATGATAGCTGGAACTCCCCAACTATCCGAAAATTGTCCTAAATCAGGAGATACCGCAAGCAAAGTCCCAACCACCTCATCATCAATAACCCAGTCACCTTCCAGAACATCGGACCAAACTACAGGGGCATCTAACGAAAGCTCTTCAGTTTCATTGGTGATTGTTACATAGTCTTCATATCTAGCTGTATCATCCGAATTCTCAGATTGATCTTGTCGGGATGAGCCTTCACCAGATGAGGAAGTATCGTCTTCATCATCTGTCATCGAGAAAGGTTGCTCCAAAGGACGGCCATTGAATTGTCCCTCTAATGCAATCACGTTGTCATTCTCACGACGAAGCACTTTGACGCGTAATACATCGTCTGGTGCATGGCTACGCAGAATATTGCAATAAATATTCATTGTCCCATTTTCTGCCAATTCAAGTCCTTCCAACTCGATAATTAAATCACCAGGCAAGAGGCCAATCGTATCGGCAGGTGAACCGGAGGCAATCGAAGCCACAAAAATGCCATTGACAGACTCGGCGGCTATAGCCCGGCCATTAATGCCCAATGTATCGATATCAATTCCCTGTTGTAGTTGCTCAATAATGGGTAGCGCATTTTCACCAGCAATGGCAAAATATTGATTGGAGGATAAATTCGCAGCATAGTTGATACCGACCACACGCCCTGCACGATCAATTAACGGCCCGCCAGAACTACCCGGATTAATGACCGCATCGTGCTGTAAAACATGCTCAACCGAGGCCCATTGACTATCACCATTGGCTCTTGCTTTGGAGATAATACCACGTGTTAATGTATATTCCGGATCACCTAGTGGAAAACCAGCGGCATAAACATCAAGACCCACTTTGACTGTCTCAGTATACCATCCAAGATAATTGAAGCCATCGCCTTGAATATCTAAGACAGCTAAATCTGTACATTCAGAGACCCCAAGGATACGGGCATTTCGAGGCCGATCTTCACCAGAGATATAGATTTTAAAAAAGGCACCGCCTGTCACAACATGATGATTGGTTACAGCAATACCAGATTCATCAATGATAAAGCCAGAGCCAGACCCCGCCCTATTTACAGCAGTTCCTTCCTCTAGACTCTCAAAACTACCGACACTTTCAATTTGGATGATCGCCAGTTGTGCATCTTCCAAATTATCAACCTCAAGCGGAATAGTAACACTTGCTGTGATTTGCCTAGTTGTTGTCTTTTGTATGTTTGTGAACATGAGTGAGTTGGCGTAGACAGGTGACATTGAATCAACAATCAAAATACCAATTGCTGACAAAAGAACAATAATGGTGCATCTTAAAGCATGACACTGTTTTTTCATATAGAAGTACTGCATTTTAGGAAACCTTTCAGATGAACTTGATAGGAGTTACACAGCAAAACTGTGAAACGACGAAATGTATTGATGATTAATGTTGAATATGCTCAGAGGTTTATCATAACAGATTTCATAATGAATGGCAATTACACAGAAAACAGTTCTTTTTGTAGAAAGAACTCATCGAAAATTGATGAACATAAGGCATAATACCTTATTTTTGTGCAAAAAGAAGGGGTTTCAACTATTTCGTGCAAAGAGAAAGGGTTTCAATTTCGAAGAGAGAGCGAAAAAGAGGCAAAATTGAGG
>JBCCFC010000477.1:0-9314 GCA_039029935.1 Chloroflexota bacterium | reverse complement strand
GGAGATATTGTGATTGCTTTAGAAGCACCAAGCGATGCCCCCATTTATACAACCAATCACAGACATTTTGCCCCCCTCTGTGAGGCATTGGGAAAACAACTTTTTCAATATACATAGCATTGAAAGCAATGAAACAATCAGCAACAAAAAATATACTTCTAAGCCCGGGCGCAATCTGGATCACCACACTCTACATCCTTCCTCTCCTGCTCATCATACTCTACAGCCTGCTCACAAAAAAAGTCGGCGGCGGTGTGGAGTGGACATTCACGCTAGAATCCTATCAGAAGCTCGTCGCCTATGATGCGGACTCAATGTTCTTCAACAACTACGTGGTCATCTTTCTGCGCACCTTCTGGTGGGGGTTGCTCACGGTGGCTCTTTGCCTGTTGATAGGCTATCCACTGGCCTTTTACATTGCGCAACAAAAGCCTGCGACACGCAATCTACTGCTCTTTCTGGTCATCATCCCTTTTTGGACCAATCTGCTGGTGCGGATTTATGCGTGGAAGTTTATCCTCAACAATAATGGGTTTCTCAACACAATTTTACAGGCAGTGGGGCTGAACCGCATCCCCATGATTAATACACCCGGCGCGGTGCTGCTGGGGCTGGTCTATGTGTCACTGCCCTTTATGGTGCTGCCGCTCTATGCATCCATCGAAAAGTTTGACTATGCCTATGTCGAGGCTGCACAGGATTTGGGGGCAAAATATGTGCAGACATTTTTGCGGGTCTTCCTGCCCTTAACCATGCCGGGGATTGTCACAGGCAGTTTGCTCGTCCTCATCCTCACCATCGGTCAGTTTGTCGTTCCCGTTATTCTGGGTGGTGGCAAAGTCATGATGGTGGGCAACCTACTCGCGCTGCAATTTAGCACAGCCTTTGATTGGCCCTTTGGCTCGGCCATCGCAATGGCCTTTGTGTTGCTGATGATGGGTGGCTTGGTGGCCTATATTCGGTCGGAACGTCAGAATCGGGAGGCGTAGATGGGGGCTAATAAAATGGGGAACTCACCAGTAGTCATCTGGGGCAAACGCCTGCTCAATCTCAACCTCTGGCTGACTATGCTCTTTCTCTATCTGCCCATCCTCATTTTGGTGGCCTTCTCCTTCAACGATTCCAAGCTAGGCGCAAAGTGGTCGGGATTCACGCTCGACTGGTATCGTTCATTGATGACCAGCGAATCCATTCTCTCCTCAACATGGAACACCGTTGTCGTCGCTATCATCTCCACCCTGATTGCCACCATTTTGGGCACAATGGCTGCCATTGCAGTGGAGCGATTCAAATTTCGCTTACAGGGACTCTTTGATGGATTACTCTACATGCCCGTAATCGCACCGGAGATTATCACGGGCATCTCGTTACTGGCCTTCTTCTCGTTCACCTTTAGTGCCATCAACGAGCTGTTCAACCTGTCCGGTGACATGGCGATTCGCAACGGCTTGGTGACGGTGACAGTGGCGCATATCGGCTTTAACATTGCTTTTGTCGCCGTTGTCGTCCGTACCAGCCTCAAAAATTTTGATGGCTCGTTGGAGGAGGCGGCACAGGATTTGGGAGCCAATGAGTGGGTGACGTTTCGGCGGATTACGCTGCCCATTATCACGCCAGGGATTGTGGCTGGCGCACTGCTCGCCTTTACGCTCTCGCTCGACAACTTTGTCATCACCTTTTTTGTGACCGGACCAGGCGCAACCACGCTGCCCATCGAAGTCTTTGGCCGTGTGCGCCGTGCGATCAGCCCAGAGATTAACGCCATCTCGACAATTATGCTGTTGGTGTCGGTGCTGTTTGTGGTGGCGTCACAGATGATCCAGCGAAGAAGAACGGGGTAAATGAAATATACTACAACGGATTTGGGGCTGGAACGGATTTTTGTCTCCACGAGCGAACAAAATCCGTTCCAGCCCCAAATCCGTTGTAGTATTGTTCTTCCATATTTTTTGTTTTGTAAATTCAAACAAGGAGCAAACAATGAACAATGTACGTACATGGATGCTGTTGCCAATTCTCGGCATCATGATATTGGTCTTGGTGGCCTGTGCCGCGCCAGCACCAGAAGCAGCACCCGCAGCAGAGGAAGCAGCCAGCAGCGAAGATTCTAGCGAAATGGCAGAAGCCGCTGAACCGAGTGAACGCTGTGGCGATCCAGAGCAGTTGGATGACACGCTCAATTTCTACAACTGGGCTGATTATATTGACGAGAACATCATCACGATGTTTGAAGAGGAATGTGGCGTCGAGGTCAACTTGGACCTGTACACCAGCAATGAGGAAGCCATCGCCAAGATTCAGGCGGGCAACAGTGGTTATGATCTGTCGATTCCGACGGACTATGCTGCCAAAATTTTGATTGACGAAGGCTTGGTACAGGCGCTCAACATGGACGCCATTCCCAACGCCGCCAATCTTGATCCAGCCAGCATGGGCATGTACTACGATCCAGAGAACACCTACAGCTTGCCCTATGCGTGGAGTACCACAGGCATCGCTTATAACACCACTTACTTTGATGAAGCACCAACCAGCTATGCCTCACTCTTTGATCTAGAGCAGGTCTGTGCCAACAGCGGTTTTGTCTCCATGCTCAACGATGAACGCGAGACAGTGGGCATGGCACTCCAGTCACTGGGACACTCAGCCAACGAGACCGACCCAGCCGCACACGACGAGGCACTGGCTCTCTTGCAAGCACAGAAGGACTGCATCGCTGGCTATAACTCAGAAAACTTCATCCAGACCTTGGCCGCAGAAGAGGTCGTGATGGCGGGTTCATGGGGTTTTGCCGCTGCCCTCTCCTACTTGGACAACGAAAACATCCGCTACTTCATTCCAGAAGAGGGCGGCATCATCTGGCAGGATAATATGGTGATTCCCACCGATGCACCACACCCATACACAGCCCATGTCTTTATCAACTACTTGCTCGATCCAGAAATCGGGGCCATGCTCACCGAGTGGACCTTTGGCTTCACACCCAACACGGCGGTTGTGCCGCTGTTGAGCGATGACTACTATACAACGATGGAAACCGTTGGGTTGTTGGTCGATGATGAGACACGTGAGCGGTTGGAGTGGGTGTTGCGTGGTGAAGGGGCTGAGATTTTTAGCGAGACGTGGACTACGTTGAAGGCAGAATAGCGTTTAGGGGGTAATTGGCATTCCGTTATTAGGTGAATTTCTTTCCAATCAATGTATTTTGAAAAGGTTGTTGAAATCGCCTGCAATAGCCATGTGATTGGGCGATAGTCATAAAGACTCATAACTATCGCCCAATCGTATCACGGGTGCAATCCCAAAGTGTATGTCGAAAGAAATTCAGATAGACAAATTAATTTGCCCGCAGATGTATATAAAAAGACGATGAAAGATTACGGGACAATAAAAAGTAATTTTACAACACAATTAGCCTACCACATTTTGCGCGATGCGGCAGGCGAAATTGCATCTTTGATTCAAGATGCCGCAGTAAGATATGGTTCTACGCCAGAAGGTTCTAGAATGCTTCAGCAATTACACAGTAGTGGTATCAGCAACAGCGCATTCCGACGGCTTGAAACCGACCGCCGCATGGCGGTTCTTGCTGAGTTAGGATTTTAGTTGAATACGAAGAACTCAGATTCAACTATCACACTTATGTCAAGTGTCTCCGTGCCTCCACCACATTGGGCAGACGGTCAATCTTGGTGAGGATGCGTGTCAGCTGGGTCACGTCGGTAATCTCTAGCGTTGCGGTGATGATGGCAAGGTTGTTTTCGCGCCCGGTGACGGCTTCCACTGCCTGCATGTTAATTTTTTCCTCGGCGACAAGGGCAGCAACATCACGCACCAAGCCAGCACGGTCATAGGCACTGACATGAATCTTGACGGGGAAGCTCTGAATCAAGCTCGTGCGCCATTTGACTTCAATGAGCTGTCGTTCACGCCCTAAACGTACTTTTTCAGAGACATCGGCACAGTTGGTGCGATGTACAGTGACGCCGCGACCCCGTGTCACGTAGCCGACAATGGTGTCGCCCGGGACGGGATTGCAACAGCGGCCAAGCGTTGTCATCAACCCTTCAACCCCCTGGACTTCAAATGTTTCGGGGGATGGTTGTGCCAGTGCGCCTTTGTCACCAGCATCCACCAAAATGCCACGCTCTGCGGCCTGTTGTCGCTGTTCATTCCGCTCATTCTCCAGCAAGCGCTGTGCCAGATGCTGTGAGTTGATGGTTCCATGACCAATCGCCGCCAGAAAATCATCCACATGCTCATATTTAAAGATTTTGCAGACCTCTTCATGCGGCTCCGTAATCGACAGCCGTTTCATCTCTTTGTCGAGTAGACGACGCCCTGTTTGAATGTTGTCTTCACGGTTCTGTTTGCGTAGCCATGCACGGATTTTGGAACGCGCACGTTGGGTGGCGGTGTATTCGAGATTGGGGTTGAGCCAGTCACGGCTAGGGCCACCACGCTTGGCGGTTAACACAGCTACCTGATCCCCATTTTGCAGCTTATAATCCAGCGGAACCAAGCGGCCATTGACTTTGGCCCCACGACAACGATGACCCAGCTCGGTGTGAATGCTGTAGGCAAAATCAATCGGCGTTGCCCCATAGGAGAGATCAATCACATCGCCTTGGGGTGTAAAGACATAGACGCGTTCTTGGAACACATCGGTCTTCATGCTGTCCATAAACTCGTTGGCGTCCATAACATCCTGACGCCACTCCATCAAGTTACGCAGCCATGAAATTTTGTCTTGAAGATTCTGGTCGTATTCAACCTGTTCTTTATAACGCCAGTGTGCGGCAATCCCATACTCGGCAAACTGGTGCATCTCATGGGTACGAATCTGCACCTCCATCGGGCGACCATCCATGCCATCATCCACACGACTCAATACAGCCGTGTGCAGACTGCGGTACATGTTGTCCTTGGGGTTGGCGATGTAGTCATCAAATTCGCCTGGAATGGGACGCCAGCGGCAATGGACCACACCGAGCGCGGCGTAGCAATGCTCAATACTGTCAACCATAATCCGAAATCCATGCACATCATAGATTTCCTCAAAGTTGACACCCTTGCGTTGCATTTTGCGCCAGATACTATAGATATGCTTGGGACGCCCGCTGACCTCAGCAATGATATTGGACCTGCGCAGGTGTTCAATCAACTCCAGACGTGTCTTCTCCACCCACTGTTCACGCTCAGTTCGTTTGCGGTGCATGGCTTTGGCAATATCCTTATACGCAGTTGGCTCGACATAGCGAAAGCTCATGTCTTCCAGTTCCCACTTGATCTGCCAGATGCCCAAGCGGTTTGCGAGTGGCGCAAAAATTTCCAGCGTTTCACGGGCAATGCGTCGCTGTTTATGTTTTTCCATGCCCTTGAGCGTGCGAATGTTGTGAACTCGATCTGCCAGTTTAATCAAGACAACACGTACATCTTCGACCATCGCCAAAAACATTTTGCGCAGCGACTCAGCCTTGTTATCGGCCATACCAGGCTGCAGTTTGCTCAGTTGTTTAATCCGCTTCAGCTTGGTCACGCCATCCACCAAATTCGCAACGGTCTCGCCAAACTCACGCTCAATATAGTCAATGCCAAACTCGGTGTCCTCTGCAACATCGTGCAACAGGCTGGCTGCGAGCGTGTCTACGTCAAACACATGTAATTCGGTCAAAATTTTGGTAACGGCAATGGGATGGATAACATAGGGTTCGCCTGTCTTACGCTTCTGCTCACGATGCGAATAACTAGAGAGCAGATACGCACGAAGCAATTTTTCGTGATGTTGTGGTTGAATACCAGCGGGCAGATGGGTCCATAGTTCATTAATAGCCCCTGTTTCGATATCGGTTGGCTCAATCTGAAGAACATCGACATTATCTAATGTCGGTAAGGATCTGAAATTTTGTGAGAGCCATTGAATTGTTTGCAACGATAGTGTCTCAAGTGGCAATGATTGTCGTTGCAAAAAGGATGGGCTGGGTACAGCAGGTGAGTCTGCGCGTTCCTCCAGCATAGATGCGGTTGCGCCATTTGTGTAGGATTGTCCATTGTGGTGTACGCCGTTGTAATACGCGCCATTGTAGTGTGCGCCATTCGTCGTATGACCATTTGTATATGTCTTTGTCATTTCTGAAGGTGTGGTAATGCGCTCATCTATCGTTTGGATTGGCATGTTTACATCCGACAAAGACGGTGTGCCATTTTGAAGTGGTGTGCCATTTTGAAGTGGTGTGCCATTTTGGGATACTGTATCATTCTGAGCCGCGATCCCATTATATTGACCGTTACTTGTATCATGGCTTGTGCCATGACTTTGGTGGTCCTGATCCACAGTTGTGGGTTGCATCAAATTTTTGATCTCTGTCTGGGACCACAGCTTACTATCATCTCCAGACGCGGTTTTTGTAGGCGTGGGTAGATTTTTGTCACGCACATGTGAAATGTTCTGACGACTATTTTTTGCAGGTGCTGTTTCGCCTGCCACGGTTGTCACATCATTGTGGTTGGGTTTTGTCTGAATAGTCATTCTTTTTACCTCAAAAAATCTGCAATTAGTGCCTCAATGGAGGCGGCAACAGTATTGTCTGCGCTTGCTTCTTCTGGATGATCTAGATCAAACCAGTGAATGTTGTCCATTTTGCGAAACCATGTCGATTGATGTCGCACAAAGCGATGTGTTTCGACTTTGACCTTTTCCACCGCCTCTGCCCATGTCGATTCATCTCGCAGATAGGCGATCATCTCGCGGTAACCAAGGCTGGTCATAGCAGGAAGCGTTTCCACATAACCTGCGTCTAGCAAACGCGTTGTCTCTTCTAAAAGCCCCTCTACAACCATCTCATCCACACGCTGGTCAATCCGCTGATAAAGGCTTTTGCGCTCTCTGGTTAACCCAATCTGTAGAATCTGATAGGGTGGTGGGTCTGCGCCTTCTAATTCAACCTTGGGCTTGCCTGTAATCATGACGATTTCTAAGGCACGCAAGACACGGCGCGGGTTTTTGCCATCAATGACCGCTGCCGTTGCCGGGTCTACTGTCTGTAAGCGTTCAAATAACGCTTCGCGCCCATGCACCTCCAGAAAAGCCTCTAACTCGGCACGGACAGCTGGGTTTGGCGGGACCTGTGGAATTCGCAAGCCAAGGACCACCCCGCGTAGATAGAGTGCCGTTCCACCCACCAAAAATGGTACATGCCCCCTTGCATGAATCTCATCAATGGTTTGATAGGCCAACCGCTGATACTCCGCCAGCGTGAGAACCTCATCCGGTGTCCGAAATCCGATTAGGTGATGAGGTGTCTGAGCCAATTCCTCAGCAGTTGGCTGTGCGGTTCCAACCTCCATGCCCTTGAAAATCTGACGACTGTCTGCCCCCACAATCTCGCCATCAAACTTGTGACACAGATTTAGACTCAACGCGGTCTTGCCCACACCTGTTGGACCGAGCAACACAATTAATGGTTTTTGCTTTTCTGAATACATCTTTATCTAAACGGGAAAGCGTTGGAGCGTTGGAGCGTTGAAGCGTTGAAGCGTTGGAGAGGAAAAGCGATGAAACGTTCCACCCTTCCACCGTTTCACCGTTCCAACGCTCCAACGTTCCACCGTTCCACCGTTCCACCGTTCCACCGTTCCACTGTTCCACCGTTCCACCGTTCCACCGTTCCAACGCTCCAACGCTCCAACGTTACCCACCGACCGCGTGACGAATATGCTGAATATCCAACAGCCGTCCCACAGAATCCATCTGCACAGCGACGACATCAATGCGCCAAGCGCCTGTCCAGCCTTCTTGTTGAATATAGGTTTCAGCGACCTGACGGAGCTTGGCCTGTTTTGTCGGTGTAATGGATTGAAGTGCCGTCCCATAACGCTTACCACGACGGGTACGGACTTCCACAAACACTCGCCATGGGACCAGTACCCCGCCCTGTGCATAGCTGATTGCCATCTCTTCGGCGACAAGATCAATTTCACCAACGTGACATCGCCAGTTTTGTTCGATGATTGAAAATCCACGCTCAATAAGTGTACGTTTGGCAATCTCCTCTCCGGCTTTGCCAAGCTGTTGACGTGCATTTTTTGGCCGTTTTGGATCGAGCAGCGTCTGGTTCATTATTAAAATAATGTCCGCTCACTGGCAATGGGTGCAAAGCTAAAACGATGTTCTGGACACGGACCATGTGCCTCTATCGCAGCCCGATGCACCGCTGTGCCATAGCCTTTGTTTTGGTCAAATGCATAGGCTGGATACTGACTATGCAACTTGTCCATCAGTGCATCACGATGAACTTTTGCCAGAATAGACGCCGCTGCAACAGAGACAATTTTGCTATCTGCTTTTTTGATACTCATCTGTGCAATATTAACCTGTGCCAGTCGAACCCAGTCAATCAGCAAAAAATCTGGTTGCGGCGTCAGTGCATCAATCGCTGCCTGCATTGCTAGTTTTGTCGCTGGCGCAATGCCAATTTCGTCAATCTTATCTGGACCCACTGAGCCAATACCCCACGCACAAGCTCTCGCCTGTATTTCAACAACCATGTCAAGCCGTTTTGCAGGACTCAGCAGTTTACTGTCTCGGACTTGTGACCAAATCCCCTCTTGTTTGCTATGTGGTTTTAGCACCACTGCCGCCGCCACCACTGGTCCGGCAATGGAGCCTCGCCCAACTTCATCAATCCCCGCAATAAACTGAACCCCCTTTGCCCACTCTGCTTGTTCATAGATTAATGTCGGCAGTTTTTGTTTGGTTGGGTTCTGTTTGGTTGGGTTCTGCTTGGTTGGACTCTGCATTGTGTCCATCTTGATGATGCACCTTTATAATCTTTGTGGCTATTTGAGCTTTTGTGGGGTAAGACCTTTGGGAGATATCTCTCAATGATTCGGGTGTACGCAGGTTTCTCTGGACACCTCCAGAAGGTCTGGTTTCGTACCCCACTAGACCTCAAATAGCCTCTTTGTTTTATGCACAGCTTTGCTCGCTGCTTTTGTGTATCCCGTACAATATCATAGGAATACCTGTTTGACAAGGGGAAAAAAAAGCAAAATCTTACACCAGTTATTGTGTCAAACAACAGATAGCTTTATCAATTTCATACGACGTTTGACCCAAAAAGAAAGACATATACGCAGAGAAGCCATTCATAAAGACGTAATAGACCATGATTATATGAAGTCACTATGAAAACGATTTCTTAAAGATGTATACACAATCATGGTTTAGAGGTATAAAACGAAAAACGCCAGCAACAATATATGTGCTGGCGTTTTTTGTTTGTATCCGGTGTTTTGTAAAGAAAATTTTATAT
>JBCCFC010000476.1:0-9345 GCA_039029935.1 Chloroflexota bacterium | reverse complement strand
AAGTAATTTACAGTAGAGCTCACAAACTCTCATGGCATGAATTCTCCACGCATTCGGACCTGAATGATGCAATAACTGGAATGGTGGGCAGGAGCGCATTGGGGAGTGCATGTTTAAAGACAATCTGCCAGTAGGGAACACCTTTGAGCTTTGCCATCTGCACAAAGTCGCTGGACATGACGTCGATGACGCTGGTGCGGACCATACGCATAATGTGGGCCGTCATCACCAGCACCAATGTGATGACAGGGAGCATAATATTGGGAATCACCTCCCAAATGCTGGCAGTGGACTTGATCACCGTGATGGCGTTAAACCAGCCTAGCTGAATGCTAAAGATGTAAATGAGGACAGTGGCAGTTACAAATTCGGGAAGCGTCATGGCAGCGATAGCGGTGGTCGATATGGTCACATCGACAAACTTATCGCGGTACAATCCTGTGATAACGCCAAGTACAATAGAAATAGGCACACCGATGATGGAGGCAACAGCCGCCAACAATGCTGTATTGCGTAACCGTGAAGCAACAATATCATTGATATTACGGTCGCCGTTCATGGATGTACCAAAATCGCCCTGCACCATCGACGATGCCCACTCATAGTATTTGACATACATGGGGCGATCCAACTGTCGATTTTCACGACAGATACGCAACCCTTCTTCGGTCGCATCACGTCCCAAGTACGCTGTACAACTATCGCCTGGTAGCGCTTCTGTCCCCAAAAAGGCAATCAAGCTCACCAGCACCATCGTGAATACCGCAAATCCCAACCGCTGTAAAATTAACCGTGTCATACGTCCCCCTACAACTCAAAAATAAACAAGATTTACGCGCTTAGGTTTATGATCTACAGAAATAATGTTGAACTGTAAATCATAAATCTAAAAGCGTAAAAGGTGGAAGGGTTGAAAAGTTGAAAGGTTGAAGAGTGGAAGTAAAAAATTTACCGTTCGTTCTTATTCACTCTTCTTTCAACTTTTCAACCCTTCCACTCTTCAACCTTTCAACTCCTAACAGTCTGGGTCCACAACGACCTTTGAGTAGTCAACGTGGAATGGATTGATGGGCAGAATGCCAGAGGTACAGTTGCTGACGACACGGATTTGGTTCCGGTGATATGGAACCAATGACCCGCCGTCTTCCCATAGAATGTTCTGCAACTGATGATAGATAGCGATACGTGCTTCATCATCAACCTCAGAGGCAGCAGCGTCGAGCAGTTCGTCAAACTCTGAATTGTTGTAGTAGGTTTCGTTCCAAGAGGCACCGCCACGATAGGCTTCTGGCAAAATCTGAGCAGCAGAGCGCTCGCCCCAGCTTGTGGTAGCGAATGATTCAGTCATCCAAACCTCTGACCAGAAACCGTCAGAGGGTGTCTGGACGATGTTGAGTGTGATGCCCGCTTCAGCAGCCTGTGCTTGATAGGTCTCCAACATCGCAGGCCACTCCGCCGCCAATGGGCTGGTGTAGATGTCAATCTCGATGCCATCTGGATAGCCCGCTTCGGCCAAGAGTGACTTCGCCAGTTCGATGTCTTGTGGACAATCGATGTCGGCACGATAAACGTCACCAGTCCATACTGGATGATCACAAGTCACGATACCACGACCGTTGAGTGCCTGTGCAACGATTTCTTCACGGTCAGCAGCAACGCGAATCGCCTTGCGCACACGTGGATCATCAAATGGTGGCGTGTCTGTACGCATCACCATTGCCTGCCATGCACCACCAGGGATATCCTGAATAGTGACGCCGTCATTGCCTTCAAAGAGCAGCAACTGGTCTGGGCTGACAACCAAGTATTCAATCTGTCCAGAGAGCATGGCCTGAACACGTGCTTCTGAGTCGGAGATAGCGATGATGCTGGCCGAGGCTACACCCGGCAGTCCATCCCAATAGTCATCGTGTGAAACAACTTCAGTGACACCAGCGATGTCCAATGATTCCAGCATCAATGGTCCTGTACCAATTCCATCCTCTGCAACCGTTTCGCCGCCATTCTCACGCATGATGGCCGCCTGATAGGCGGTCAACAGTTCTGGTAGATCCACATTAGGTGGGTCTAGGCTGACAGTCACTTCGTGGTCACCGGTCGCCTGAACATCCTGAACAATGGCAAACGTTGCCAAGAGTGGAGAGTTGACTTCTGGGTCCAAAAGACGGAGCAATGAATAGGCAACATCAGACGCCATCATCTCTGACCCGTCATGGAACATCACACCCTCGCGCAGATTAAATACCCACTCGCTGGCATCCTCATTCGGTGTCCATGATTCGGCCAAGGCTGGAATCAACGTCCCATCTGGTTCCTTTGCCACCAACGTTTCAAAACCCATCAGTGTGTACATAAGGAAACGATTTGGATTGTGTGGGTCCAATGTCGTTGCAAGACCAAATGAATAGTCGTCAGAAACGTTCAGATGACCGCGTTCGGCCATTTCTTCACCGCCATCATCAGCGGCATCGCTAGAGCCTGTATCACCGCCTGGTGCAGGTGCCGCACAAGCAGCAACCAGCAAAGCCAAGGCAGCAATCAGCAATAGTTTTGCAAATTTGTTTTTAAACATGTAATTCATCCTTATTGTCGTGATTTTTACGATAAATTATCAGAGTCGCAAGCTAGGTAGATAATTCAGTATTTTAGTCATTCCTGAGAGGTCAGGAATCCAGTGTTACGTCAACGTGGATTCCTGACCTCTTAGGAATGACAATACCGAAAAACTTAGTTGACAGGGTAAGTAGCACTGAATAACTATCAACTATCCACTTTCAACTTTCAACTAAAAACTAACAATCTGGGTCCACAACGATCTGTGAGAAATCGACGTGGAATGGATTCATTGGTGGGATACCAGAAATACAGTTGCTGACCACACGAATCTGGTTCAGGTTATATGGAACCAATGAGCCACCGTCTTCCCATAGAATGTTCTGCAACTCTTGGTAAATCGCGATACGTGCTTCATCATCAACCTCAGAGGCAGCAGCGTCGAGCAATGCGTCAAATTCTGGGTTGTTGTAATAGGTTTCGTTCCAAGATGCGCCGCCACGATAGGCTTCTGGCAAAATCTGCGCAGCAGAGCGCTCACCCCAGCTTGTGGTGGCGAATGATTCGGTCATCCAAACTTCTGACCAGAAACCGTCAGAAGGTGTCTGGATGATGTTGAGGCGGATGCCTGCTTCTGCGGCCTGTGCTTGATAGGTCTCTAACATCGCAGGCCACTCAGCCGCCAATGGGCTGGTATAGATGTCAATGTCAATGCCATCTGGATAGCCCGCTTCGGCCAAGAGTGACTTTGCTAATTCAATGTCCTGTGGACAATCAATGTCGGCACGATAGATGTCGCCTGTCCAGATTGGATGGTCACACGTGACGATACCACGTCCATCGAGTGCCTGTGCGATGATCTCTTCGCGGTCGGCAGCAACACGGATCGCTTTGCGAACACGTGGATCGTCAAATGGTGGCGTGTCCGTGCGCATGACCATTGCCTGCCACGCGCCACCAGGAATGTCCTGAATGGTAAAGTCGTCGTTCCCTTCAAAGAGCAATACTTGGTCGGGGCTGACAAGCAAGAAATCAATCTGCTTAGAAAGCATGGCTTGGACGCGCGCTTCGGCGTCTGAGATAGCGATGAGGCTGGCTGAAGCCACACCTGGCAGTCCAGCCCAGTAATCGTCAAACGAAACCATCTCGGTGACACCCGCAATGTCCAAGGTTTCCAGCATGTATGGACCTGTACCAATGCCATCTTCTTCGACCGTGTCGCCGCCGTTCTCACGCATGATGGCCGCTTGGTAGGCTGTCAACAATTCTGGCAAATCCACATTGGGTGGGTCCAAACTGACGGTCACTTCATAATCGCCAGTGGCTTGAACATCCTGCACAATGGCAAACGTTGCCAGTAGTGGTGAGTTGACTTCTGGGTCCAAAAGACGGAGCAATGAATAGGCGACATCTGCGCCCATCATCTCTGAACCATCATGGAACATGACACCCTCACGCAGCTTGAAGACCCATTCGCTGGCATCGTCATTTGGTGTCCACGATTCGGCCAATGCTGGAATCAATGTCCCATCGGCTTCCTTGGCAACCAACGTTTCGAAGGCCATCAGTGTATGTACATAGAAACGATTTGGATTGTGTGGGTCCAAGGTCGTAGCGAGACCAAATGAGTAGTCGTCAGAAATGTTCAGATGACCGCGTTCGGTCATCTCTTCGCCACCATCATCAGCAGCGGCAGCGTCGCCAGAGCCTGTATCACCGCTTGGTGCAGGTGCTGGTGCGGAACATGCAGCTATCATCAAGGCTAATGCCGCAATCAGTAATAGTTTTGCAAATTTGCTTTTAAACATGTAGTCTGTCCTTTAACTGTAGTAATTTTTATGCCGAATGGTTAGATGTGGTGATTCAGTGGACCCAGAGGGTTCCCCCGTAGTCAGTAGGTCGGTAATCAGTAGAGTTGTTGCAAAATAAAAGCCACCACCGCGCCCAAAGGGCACCCGAATTCGGTGTCTATTATGGGAAGTATACTGAAGTATACTGTAATGCACTGTATATAACCTGTTTTAACAGGTTTTCTGTTCTAGCATGGGATTTGCAATCCCATGAGCTTATTTTGCAACAACTCTAGTATGTAGTCGTATCTGAACCGACCCACCGAACATTGACCGACCTACCGACCTACTGACCTACTGGTAACTAACAGTCTGATGATTTTTCAATCTGTGAGAAGTCGGTATGTACATCATTCATTGGATCAAGACCCGAAATACAGTTGCTGACCACGCGGACGCCATTGATATGATATGGAATCAACGAACCACCATCTTCCCAGAGCGTAGTTTGTAGCTGTGCGTAGAGATCAAGCCGTGCGGCTTCATCAACCTCCGACGCTGCTGCGTCTAAGAGCGCATCAAAATCAGGATTGCTGTAATAGGTTTCATTCCATGCTGCACCACCGCGATAGGCTTCATTCAAAATTTGTGGTGCTGGGCGCTCAAACCAACCCGTTGTCGAGAATGATTCGACCATCCACACTTCTGACCAATATCCATCAGATGGAGCTTGGATGATGTTGAGCGTGATACCCGCTTTTGCAGCCTGTGCTTGATAGGTTTCAAGGAACGCAGGCCATTCTGCCACCAGTGGACTGGTATAGATGTCGACTTCAATGCCATCTGGATACCCAGCCTCTGCTAACAATGATTTTGCCAACTCAATATCCTGTGGGCAGTCGATCTCAGTACGATAAATGTCGCCTGTCCATACAGGATGGTCACAGCTAACAATGCCACGTCCGTTCAATGTCTGTGCAATGATTTCTTCGCGATCCGCAGCGACACGGATGGCTCTACGTACACGGGCATCGTCAAATGGTGGTGTATCCGTGCGCATGACCAATGCGTTCCAACCGCCGCCAGGAATATCTTGGATAACAATCTCGTCGTTGCCCTCAAAGAGCAGAACTTGGTCTGCACTGACACCCAGGTAGTCAATCTGACCAGCCAGCATCGCTTGGACGCGTGCCTCGTTGTCTGAAATGGCAATCACACTGGCTGAACCTAATTTAGGTGGTCCGCCCCAATAATCATCAAAGGCAACAAATTCGCTGACGCCAGCGATGTCTTCAACATCCAATACGAATGGACCTGTACCAACTGGGTCCTCTGAAACCGTATCGCCAGCACCATCACGCATGACAGTCGCCTGATAGGCCGTCAGCAGTTCAGGTAGGTCAACATTGGCTGGGTCCAGATTTACTGTAACTTCATAGTCACTTGTCGCTTCGGCACTGCTGATGATTTCAAATGTGGCAACGAGTGGTGAGTTGACCTCTGGGTCTTTGAGACGCATCAATGAATAGGCAACGTCGGCTGCAACCATTTCTGCACCATCATGGAAAAGAACACCTTCACGCAGTTTTAATACCCATTGGCTGGCATCTTCATTGGGTGTCCAAGATTCGGCTAATGCTGGTACAAGGTTGCCATCTTTATCTTTTGTGACAAGTGTCTCAAAGGACATAATTGTGGTTGGATAGTAACGATTTGGATTGTGTGGATCAAGTGTGGTTGCGAGACCAAATGAGTAGTCGTCTGAGATGTTGAGGTGTCCACGCTCAACAACCTCTTCACCGCCGTCTGCGGATGAATCTACCCCAGCGTCACCAGTGTCTGCTGGTCCAGGTGCTGCACAGGCAGCAACAATTAATGCCAAAAGAGCTATTGATAGCAGTTTGGCCCATTTACTCCTAAACATACATTCTCCTTCTTGTTAGGTTTATTTTTATGCAAGTTGCGCACAATACGCAATGATGTAACATCATTATTTTAGGTAGTTGGGGTAAGGGACTTCAACACAACAAAATAATTGCAATGTAGTTGATATTGTGGAAGAACACAAATAGGTGAACATTAAAGGTCATTTATCAATCTTTAATTATCAGAGGAATTTAGACAGCTTTATTGTGCCTTACGCTGATCAATTCGACCTATTCATATAATCTTTACGATGACTATAAAACAATCGTTTAAATTTGTCAAAGACGATTTCTTTACGACTTAGAGGCAGGTCTGTAAGGCTATTCTATACTTCCGCCAAAACACGCAAACACTGCTCAATCTCTTCCACCGTATTATAGTGTGCCAACCCAATCCGTAGCAGCCCACCACTCAATTCAACACCCAGCCGTTCCGTGACGGACAATGCATAGAAATTGCCCTCAGTCACAAACACATTCTCCGCTGCCAATGCTTGCGCCAATTGCTGCGGTGTGGTTCCTTCTTTGCGGATGGCGACGGTGGCGACGCGCTGCTCAAAGTCAAAGCGGCTGGTGATGCCATAGACACGTACATTGGGCAGTAGGTCCAGTCCAGTCAATAGCTTATCGACCAGCAATTTTTCGTAGCGTTGAATCACACTCCACGCGGCGCGCAATTTTTCACGCCGACTCGCTCCCGCCGCTACCATGCCATAGTTAACACCAACGCTGGCAATGTAATCAACAGCCGCAGCCACACCCGCCAGCCCTTCATGGTTCTTGGTTCCCGTCTCCCATTTATCGGGTGACTGCTTTTCGGCTGTGCGCACTTGATAGCTGCGCATTCGATTCATATGCTCACGCTTGCCATAGAGAACACCCACATGGGGACCAAAGAACTTGTAGGCACTACAGGCGAGGAAGTCACAGTCCAAATCCTTCACGTCAATCAGCCCATGTGGTGCATATTGCACAGCATCGACAAAGGCATAGGCCCCTTGACTGTGCGCCAACTGCACTGCCTGTTTGACATTGTTGATGGTCCCCGTTGCGTTGCTGGCATAGCCAACCGCAACCAACTTTGTCTTTGAATTAATCAGCGAGGCCATGTGTGCCATATCTAGCGTACAGGTTTCCATGTCAAAGTCTACCCACCGTATCTGCGCCCCTGTATCCTGTGCCAACATTAGCCAAGGACTGACATTACCCTCATGGTCAAGTCGAGTGATCACAATCTCGTCCCCAGCTTGGAGTTCAGCCGCCAATGAGTGGCTCAGTTGAAAGGCCAAACTGGTCATGTTATTGCCAAAGACAATCTCGTCGGTGTCTGCCCCAAGCAGGTCTGCCATCGCCTGTCGTGCATTATCAACCGTCTCGTCCGTGCGCTGGCTGGTGATAAATGCACCATGTACGTTGGCATTGCGACGTGTATAGTAGTCCGTCACAGCGTCAATCACCATTTGTGGAACCTGTGTGCCACCGGGATTGTCAAAAAAGACAGCGGGACGCCCATTGAAGGATTCATGTAGGGCTGGAAATTGAGCGCGAATGGCCTGAATGTCATAATTCATCGTGTTACTCTCCGTGTTTTATGTAAAATAAGTAAAATTGAACATTTTTTTTGATAGTAGTGATTGTTTTGAGGTCGCCTAGATTGCCCCATTCGACCAATCTTCCTGTACTGATACGCCAAATATTCATCTAACCGCTACCCAAGCATCACTGGTTCTTCTGGATAGCGAATTAAATGTGGATGTTCACTTTGGGCGAGAGCGACGACAATGGTCAGAGGGCCAAGACGCCCCCAAAACATGGTGAAGATGATGAGATATCGATCAAGCGAGGTGAGTTCGCTGGTAAAGTTGAGTGAGTAGCCCGTATTGGAGAATGCACTGATCACTTCAAAGACAACGCGATAAATGTCCCTTTCGTGGTGGGTGTCGATGATGAAGGTGACAAGAATCACCACCAACAGACTAACCGTCATGATCGCCACCGCCTTGGCGATGGTTTCTGTGGGCAAGGTGCGCTGAAAGACCACTGCTTCATCATTGCCTCTGGCGGTGGCAATGACGGCCATAAGTAAGACGGCAATGGTGCTGATGCTGACACCACCTGCCATACTTGCTGGTGCCCCCCCAATAAACATCCACATCATGATGATCATTTGGGTGGCGTCATTCAGTTGCTCCAGATCAATGATAGTCAACCCTGCTGTACGAGTGGAGATAATGGTAAACAAGCCCACCACCGACTGTTCCCAGAAGGTACTATCTGGCATGATATCTTGATAGAGGCGGCGATCAAGCATGATGACAATAAAGCCGATGACAGTTAATATGGCTGTGAGCAAAAGTGTAAACCGCGTGTTGAGTCCCAAAATGTGATCGCTGCGATAGCTCCACAGATCATACATCACAGTGATGCCAAAACTGCCCAGCGTAATCAGCCCACCCATGATCGCTAGCGTGAACCAATCTGTCCCAAAACCAAAGAGTGTATCATAGGATGAGCCACCAAAGAGATCGAATCCGGCATTGCAGTAGCTGCTGATGGAGTGAAAGATAGCATACCACAAAGCTTCACCACCAGGTAAGACTGTACGCCAACGCAGCCAGAGCATCAACGCCCCTGTGCCTTCTAGGATAAGCGTGACACCAAGAACATAGAGTGCTAATTGGAGTACCCCGCTCGCATGATTAGTCCCTAAACTTTGCTGGACAATAAATCGTGTACCAAGGCGTACGCGCCGCCCTATGATTCTAAATAGGAGTACGCTAAGTGCGATGAAACCTACGCCGCCAAGTTGTAACAAGAGCAAGATAATGACTTGTCCAAAGCGTGAGAAATCATTGGCCGTATTGCGTACTGCAAGCCCCGTGACAGTGGTCGCACTGGTCGCTGTAAAAAATGCTTCCTCCCATGTAATCGTGACATTAGGGGCCGCCGACCACGGTAATTTTAACAATGCGGCTCCAATGAGGATAATGAGCGCAAATCCAAGAATTAATACCCAAGGTCCATCTAAGCGAATCGATGTAATTTTGTGATAAAGAAGGGTGCCAATATGTCTTGTT